>JAITIH010000188.1 GCA_031279525.1 Deltaproteobacteria bacterium
TGGACTCTTGGACTCTTGGACTCTTGGACTCTTGGACTCTTGGACTCTTGGACTCTTGGACTCTTGGACTCTTGGACTCTTGGACTCTTGGACTCTTGGCCTCTTGGCTTCTTGGCCTCTTAGCTTTCTGGCTTTCTGGCTCTCTGGCTTTCTGGCTTTCTTAGCCTTAGACGCTCAATAAGCTTCGGGCGGTCTCCTCGGTTAAGCTCGCCATGTCGCCCTTGGCCACGACCTGGCCCCTTTCCATGATGGCGAAATAATCTCCGATCTTCTGGGCCACTGGGACTTTCTGCTCGACTTCCAAGACGGTCAGGCCCTCGGCGGCCAAAAGCCGGATGACCTTAACGATGTCTTGGACCACGTTGGGCTGAATGCCCTCGGTGGGCTCGTCCAAGATTAAAAGGATAGGGTTTAGGACCAGGGCCCTGGCCATGGCCAGCTGCTGCTGCTGGCCACCCGACAGATCTCCGCCGCGGCGCCGGAGCATGGACTTTAAGACCGGAAAAAGCTCAAATATCAGGCCCGGCAGCTCTCGGCCGCCGCCCCGACGGCGAGGCAAGGCCAGCCTAAGGTTCTCCTCCACGGTCAAAAGCGGGAAAATCTGGCGGCCCTGAGGCACGTAGCCGAGGCCTATGGCCGCCCGGGCCTCGGGTTTGAGGCCGGCGACGTCGCGCCCGTTAAAGACGATCCGGCCGGAGCGGGCCGGGATTAGGCCCATTAGGCACTGCAAAAGGGTGGTTTTGCCAACCCCATTACGGCCCATGACGCAAGAGCAGCGCCCTTTGGGGGCGTTTAAGGACACGTCTCTTAGGATGTGGCTCTGGCCGTAGTACTGGTTAAGGCCCTCCACGGTCAGCACGCCTCGCCTCCTAGGTAAGCCTCGACCACGCCCGGGTTCGAGCTAATCTCGCTCATGTCGCCCTCGGCCAGGACCGAGCCTTGGCGCAAGACGGTGACGATCCGGGCGATGGAGCGGACGAAGGACATGTCGTGCTCGACGACGATTAAAGAGTGGCGGCCCTCTAAACTCAATAAGAGCTCGGCCGTCCTTTCGATCTCCTGGGGGGCGAGCCCGGCCACCGGCTCGTCCAAAAGGAGGACTTTGGGCTTTTGGACCAAGAGAATGCCTATCTCCAACCACTGCTTCTGGCCGTGGGAGAGCGAGGCGGCCAATTGGTCGCGACGCTCGGCTAAATTGACCAAGGCCAAGGTCTGGCCCAAAAAGTCCCTCTCCTCCCCGGACAGGCGAGCCCTTAAGGTGGAAAGGACGGTTTTTTTGGCCTTTAAGGCCAGCTCAAGGTTCTGAAAGACGGTTAAGGACTCGAAGACCGAGGGCTTTTGGAACTTCCGGCCTATCCCGGCCAAGTTTATGGTCGACTCGTCCGCCTCCAAAAGGTTCATGGTCTCTTGGTACCAGGCCTCGCCCCGATCTGGCCTAACGTGCCCGGTTATGACGTCCATCATGGTGGTCTTGCCGGCCCCGTTGGGGCCGATGACGCATCTAAGCTCCCCTTCCTTTAAGGCCAGATCAAGGCCGTTTAGGGCCTTAAACCCCTCAAAGGCCACGGTGATCCCCTCCAAAAGCAAGACGTGCTTCCGGCGCCGCAGGGCTTTGGGCTCCCAAGGCAGAGCCAAAGGGGCCTCAAGAGGCGGAGTTAGGCTAGCGCTCGGCGGCTGGGCCATGGCCCTTCCTTCCGATCCGGGCCAAGGTCGCCCCGGCCCTTTTCAAAAGGCCCAAAGCCCCGCCCTGGCCGACGACGGTGACCGAGACGAACAAAAACCCCAAGATGAAGGGCCAAAGGTCCGGGGCCTCGGTGGAGAGCCACGATTTGGCGTAATTGACCAAAAAAGCCCCCAAGATGGCCCCGTACATGGTCCCCCGGCCGCCTAGGGCCACGCAGACCACCATCTCAATGGAAAAGACCGGCTCAAAAAGCGAGGGGTTGATGATCCCGGCCTGAGGCACGTAAAGGGCCCCGCCTAAGCCGGCCAAAACGGCCGAAAAGACGAAGACCGCGACTTTGACGTTTTCCGTTTTGTAGCCGGCGAAGCGAGCTCGATCCTCGTTGTCGCGAACGGCCATCATGGCCAGCCCTAGGCGCGAGGACACCAAAAGGCGGGAAGCCAAGACGGCCAGCCACAGCAATAGGGCCGAGGAGGCGAAGAGGGCCGCCGAGACGTAGGGGCTTTTAAGATCGAAGCCCAAGACGCTTTTAAAGTCCGTAAAGCCGTTGTTCCCGCCAAAACCTAAGGCGTTTAGATAAAAGGCCAAGGTTAAGGCGTAGGTGAGGGCCTGGCTCATGATGGAAAAGTAGACCCCCGAGACCCTCGAGCGAAAAGCCGTCCAGCCGAAGGCCAGGGCTAAAAGCCCTGGGACCAAGATCGCCTTGAGGACGGCCAAGGGAAAGCTGTGGCTGCCCCGCCAGTGCCAAGGGAGGGAGTCCCAGCCGATGAAAACCATGAAGTCGGGTAGGACCGCGTCCCCATAAACGCCCTGAGCCCCGATCTGGCGCATCAAGTACATGCCGAAGGCGTAGCCGCCCAAGGCGAAGAAGGCCCCGTGGCCTAGACTTAGCGCCCCCATGTAGCCCCACACCAGGTCGATGGCCAAAGCCAGGACGGCGTAGCAGAGGTACTTGCCCAAAAGTCCCACGGTGAAACTGGAGATCAAAGGCTCTTTGGCCCCAAAGCCCCAAAGGTTCCCGACCACCACGAACAAGGCCCCCGCGGCCATGAGGGCGGTAAAGGCCTTAAGCGGCCGGTCGAACGCGCGCACGGCTTATCCCCCCTAAAACGAGGCCACCCGGCCCCTTTGGGGGAAAAGCCCATAGGGGTGGCGCTGGATGAAGAGGATGACGCCCACCATGATGGCGATCTTAGCCAGCATGGCGCCGTTAATGGGCTCTAAAAACTTGTTGGCCAGGCCGATGATGAGCCCGCCGACCAAGGTGCCCCAAAGGTTGCCGACCCCGCCGAAGACCACCACCATGAAGGAGTCCACGATGTAGTCCTGGCCTAAGTTGGGGCCGACGTTGGTCAGTTGGCTTAAGGCCACGCCCGAGACCCCGGCCACGCCCGAGCCTAGGGCGAAGGTCAGGGTGTCGACCCGGGAGGACGGCACCCCTAAGGCCCGGGCCATGGCCCGGTTCTGGGTGACGGCCCGGATCTCTAGGCCTAAGCGAGTTTTCTGGAGGAC
>JAITIH010000099.1 GCA_031279525.1 Deltaproteobacteria bacterium
CCGCCCCCGAGCCAATGATCCGGCCCAAAGGCGTCCCCTCGCCGATCTCGGCCACCGCGGCCAAGGCCCCCTTGGCGTCCCCGAACTTTAAGACCCCGGCCTCCATTAAGATGGCCAAAGCCCCGCCCACGTCGATGGTGTCCACCCCAAAGTCGTCGCAGAGCCGGTCGTAGCGGGCCACCGCGTCCAAATCCTCGATCTCGGCGTTGGGGCCAAAGGCCCAAAGAGTCTCAAAATCCGGCCATTTGCCGACCCTTAACCCAGAGTCGTCCGGGAAAACCCCGGCGCAGCGCATGACGCAGCCGGACATACAGCCCTTGGCCACTCGGCCTTGGCCGCCCCGGCTCTTGGTCAGCTGGTTGAGCCGCTCGCCGGACAGGGCCTCGAAGCCCTCGAAGGCCCCTTTTTTAAAGTTTCGGGTGGGCAAAAGCTCGATTTCGTTAAAAAGCCCCATCATGGCCGCCGACCCGTACTCGGCCAGGCCCCGGCCGCAGACCGGGTGCTCGAGCAGGGCTTTGGCGAACCTTTTGGCCGCTTTAGCGAACTCCGCCGGATGGGCGATGGGGATCCGCCCTTTGGGCCCCGGCTGGATCACGATGGCCTTTAGCCATTTGGAGCCCATGACCGCGCCCAATCCGCCTCGGCCGGCGTGGCGGGAAGGGTGTCCGTCCAGGTCGGTCATGGCCAAGGAGGCCGCGGCCAGGCGAAACTCCCCGGCCCGGCCAATGGAGATTATAGAGGCCTCCGGGGCGGCTTCCTTACGCAATTTAGCCACCGCGTCGTAGTTGTTGAGCCCCCCGGCCGAGCAGGGCGTTAGGCTCGCCCCGTCCGGCCCAATATTGAGCTGAAGCCATTGGCCGCTCGGCCCGGCCCCCTCTAAGATTACGGCCATGATCCCTAGGCTGGCCAAATGGCCGCCCGGTTGGCCCCCGCTGTTGGACTCTTTAACCCCCATGGTCAAGGGGCTTTTGGCCCCTACCGACAGGCGGCCCGAGTTGGCGCAGGCCGTCCCGCCCAAAAGGCCCGGGGCGAAAGCCAGTTTGTTTTTCGGGCCCAAAGGGTTGGCCAAAGGGTCCACTTCCCGGGCCACGATGGCCGAGGTCAAGGCCCGGCCGCCTAACCCGGCGTACTCGGGCGGGGCCTCGGCGAAGGCGCATCGCCCGGCCGTAAGATCCACCCGCAAAATTTTCGCCATTATCGACTTGGCCTCCGCGAAAGGTAACCGGTTAAAGCCCTTTTAGGGGTTTTAGGCATTTCTGGTTTTGCCCCTACGCTGGGCCAGGGGCATGCGCCCATCCTTTTTCAGCTCAAAAAATATGTCCACTAGAGCCTGGGCCACCTGGGCGTTAAAGTGGTTTTTACGGCGGATGAGGAAAAACCGGCGACACGGCCCAAACTCCAAAGGCCAGGCCACCAGGTTGGACATGTCCATGGTGGAGACGATGAGGTTACTGATCACCGCCGCCCCAAAGGAGGCCCGCACCAAGGTCATGGTAGGCCCCACCCCGTCCACCTCGGCCTTAAAGCGGAAGCGGCCGACCTCGTCGCCTAAGCTGGACAAAAAGGCCGCCCGGGTCCCGCTCCCGTTCTCTCTTAAGATGATGGGCCATTTGGCTAGCTCGGCTGGGGTCCGAGGCCGCGAGCCCATGCGGCCGACCAGCTCGGTCGAGGCCACCAGGACCAGCCGGTCCACGGCGTAGGGCCTGGCCCAGATCTTTTCCGACTCCGGGACCACCGTGCCCACCAGGCCCAGGTCTAAGTCGCCCTCGCTGACCAGGCGGGCGATTTCCCGGGAGTGGCCAGAGGTCAAAGTCAAAAAGACCCGGGGGTAGCGCTGGCTAAAGACCTCCACGGCCGGCGGCACCAGGACCATGGACGGGACCGAGGAAGCCCCCACCGCCAGCTTGTCCTGGGCCACGGCCATCTGGCGGTTGACGGCCCAGGCGGCTTGCCCAGCCGTTTCCACTATTTTAATGGCGTAGGGAGCTAAAACCAAGGCCGCCGGCAAAGCTTTGAACCGCCTAGGGGTCCTTTCGAAGAGCTTTTGGCCTAAAAATTCTTCGAGGCTCTTAAGGTTCTGGCTAACCGTGGGCTGGGACAGCCCGAAAAATTGGGCCGTTTGGGAAAAACTGCGCGTGTCCAGAAGCTTTAAAAAGATTTCCAACCGCTTAATGTCCATAAAATCCATCACAAGCGCCCGACGATCAAATCCGCGAGGGCCTGGTAGTCGGCGAGGCCGAACACGGGCGCCCCCGACAACCGAAATGGTCCGTCGACGCAAAAAGCCAAGTGGGGAGGCGAGCTAACCGGGCCATTCGAGATCCCCTGGCGTAGAATCTCGATCTTGGGGTAGGGGGAGTTTTTGCCTCCCTCAAGCAGGATCAGCTGGAAATCGGAAAAATGCTCCGCCAGCTTTGCCGGCGCGACCCCGCTCGCCTCTTTAACGATCATGAAGCGAGAGGAGGAGTAAACGGCCACCCCTTCGGCCCCGGCGGCCCTAAGCCTATGGCTGTCGGTCCCCGGGACGTCGGGCTCGAAGTCGTGGGCGTCGTGCTTTATGACCGCGACGGCCAAGCCTTTTTGCCGCAAAAGGGGGATTAAGTTAGCCAAAAGCGTGGTCTTTCCGACTTTTTTTGTTCCACAAACAGCCACCACCGGAGGCGGGGCGGACGATTTTCCGTTAATTTCCAAACCTAATCTCTACCTAACCCGGATCCGTTGCGTCAAAAAAAAATTACAACTGATTAGCTTATTTTCTCACAATTCGCCCCAACAATAAAGGAAGAAAAATCCACTTAAAATCCCCTTGGCCAAGGCCAGCCAAAACCGCCTAAACCGACCAAAACATCTTAAAATAAGCTTGAATTTCGCCGAAACATGGCTTTTAGCGGCTTGATGGCTGAGGCCTTCACCCGCTTTTCGGCGCCCCAGGCCCGATCTCCTCGTCGCGACCTCCATTTTGATTATTTCGAAAAATCTCAGGGGCCGATAAAGGACTAAAACGCCACGCATTCCTGATTCCGACCTGTCTCCCCTTCGCCTAAGCCGCTTACTTACCCCTAAAAACCCACCCCGCCCCAAAAAAGCCGCTTTTAGGCGATCGCGGCGAAATGGCGGACCCTGAAGGCCTAAGTCGAGAGCTTAAGGGCCCCTGGCCTTGGCTTTAGGGGAGCCGGGCGTAGACCCAAGACGCATGGGTCCGCTTATGACTCGTAATTTTGGGGCGTTTTGAGAGCGTTCCTTCGAAAACCCACCATATAAAGAAATAATCGATCTAAAATCAGTTTGGTTATTTCAATGACCGCGGCTTTCGGGTCCTTTTTGACTCCCTAGTTATCGGCTGGCAATTTATTTTTACTTTCCCCTGAATATTATGAATTTGTTTAATTACCTCCTTTATATTTTATAAGATAATAAATATAATCAACCGCTTGATTTCAGCGAACGCAAGAGAAAATATGATATAATGCCTACAAATCGTAAGTCAGCCCCCAGTCGACGAGCTGAAAAGCGGTCGGCTTATGGGGAGAGAAAATAGAGTCAAAAGGCCATGCCGCCGATATGGCCTTTTTTGAAAACTCATGATTTTATTTTGGTCTTTTCATCTTAACGTTTTCAGACTCGCTCGCCTCGCCGTAAAATTTTACGAAAATTTGCGAAAAAAATTGCAAAATGATTATAAAAAAATTTATGGGCTTTTTACCGTATTTTTACGAAATATCGCCAACGGGATTTTTTTGGGGGGTCTGGCCGACTTTTCCAGGTAAACCCCACGTTAACGCATTTTACTCAAACTCGCCTTTTAGCTGACGAGTCGCCAAACAAAAGTTTACGCCTATTCTATTCTATTAAGGAGTGCTAAATGAAGTTTAAACTATCGATTTTATCTCTAGGATTCGCCCTTTGCGTTTTTTCTGCCCAGGCCCTGGCCCACGATTTTTGGGCCATGGCCGTGACTCCTAAAGTCAATCAAAAACTAACGGCGGTAATAGGCTATGGCCACGATTTCCCCGTTGGCGAGGCTCTTAAAGACGAAGACATGAACGTGAGGTTTACGCCGCCGAAGGTTTATGGCGAAGACGGCGAGATCGCCTTGGAAAAAGGCTCCACCAATAGCGAGTTCGTCAGCCAAGATGACTTAAAGCAAGGGAGATACGTCGTCACGACTCAAACTAATGGCCTGTTTTTTACCAGGTCCGTGGAGGGTTTCGTCGCCAAGCCCAAAAATGAGGTAAAGGGAGCCAAAAGTTGCGTTTACATGGTCCGCTTTGGCAAGGAAGCCATTAACGTCGGTCGCGCCAAGGACACAGGCCTGGCCGCCAAAGCCGTCGGCCAGGAACTAGAAATTGTCCCTCAGGCCGATCCATCCTTTATCAAAGTCGGCAAACCCTTTCCAGTCAAAGTTCTTTTTAAGGGCCAACCTCTAGGCAGAGCCGAGGTTTCGGCTTACGTAGCCGGAATCGTCGAGCATAACCCCGCCTTGTTTTTCCAGGCTCGGACCAACCCTGAAGGTATAGTCAATATCATTCCCCTAAAGGAAGGCGACTGGCTAGCCAAAGTCACGGTTGAGGAGCCTTACGCCAAGAAAAAAGTCTGCGATAACACTAATTACACCGCTAGTTATACTTTTAAAGTTATTAAATGACGAGCTTAATGTAAAATATTTCCTTTTAATTGACGTGTCCCTCGTCCAATCCTCGCGGGCCACAAATCTTTAAGGCCGCTCAACTTACGTAGGGCGGCCTATTATTTTCAGGCTTTAATCGCAACGCAATGGGCGAGGCCATATCGTCCCTTTTCTTCCTTAATGAGACCAGGAACTCCCATATAGCCATTTTAGGAAATTTGGCCCTGTAAGCCTTAACCGCGTCTTAGGTCGCCAATTCCAGTCTTGCCTAGCTCGCCGCCTTGGCCCGAAGCCGCCAATTCCCGGCGAGCCTGGCGCCTGGCCAGGACCAACGGCCTAAGTAACCTTGGGCATGGGCATGTCTTTCGTTTTTGGCTAAGGCGCCTCCACTAGCGTTAGAAGACGCAGGAGTCGGCTCGGTTCTTTGGCCTCGTTCTTAACGCTTTAAGATCTTTCTCCATTTGCGCCGGCGCCGGTGGGGGAGGTTCCGGTTCTTCTGGGGCGCCTTCCACTCCCGCCGCCTAAGGGGTCAGGCTCGCTAAAATCCAAATCCATCGCCGCCCTAGGAACGTAATCTGGGTCATGACCGTTAGGGGCTGCCAATAATAACCCAAATAGAACCGCGAAATATAGGTGCGCGCAGGCCGCCAGGGCGTTTTAAACGCCGAGACGGCCAAATAGCCGCGCCACTATTTTAATTATTACCCCGGCGGGTAAATGTTAGAAC
>JAITIH010000105.1 GCA_031279525.1 Deltaproteobacteria bacterium
AGACCAAACCATAGTCGGCCTCACGGTCCGCCGAAATAAGGACCACGACCTCCCGGCCGTCCGCCCCAGTCTGCTCCAAAAGGTCCCCTAGGCGCCTAACCGTGGTCGGCCGTCCCTCGAAAAAGAGGTCGTTTTGGGAAGTCAGGCTGATCTCTAGCCGCTCGTCGGTCTGAACCAGGGCTTTGGAGGCCAACTCCGGCAGCTCCAGCTTTAACCCCGGCAAAACGGCGAACTGCGCGGTCACCATGAAGAAGATGACCAACTGGAGAATGACGTCCACCAAGGGGGTCATGTTGACCGTTGGGGTGGGCCGCCGGCCTTTTTTCCCGGAAAAATTCATGCGCGCCCAATTCCTTGGCTGGCCAGAGCTCGCGCCCTGGCGCCTTTAAGGGCCCTAACCAGGCCCATCCGCCCCTCATGGCCAAGGCTAAGGCTTTTTCCTAAAGCTTAGGCCTTAAGGCCTTTCTCTTCCGGCGGCTTTAGGGGCCTTCGCCCATTAGCCAAAAAACTGGCCTGACCTTAGCCGCGGCTTTAGGGGTCTTCGCCCATTGGTCAAAAAAACTGGCCTGACCTTAGCCGCGGCTTTAGGGGCCTTCGCCCATTGGCCAAAAAAACTGGCCTGACCTTAGCCGCGGCTTTAGGAGCCTTTAGGCCTAAAAAACCTTTAGGCTGGCCGCATGGGCCTTTTTTCCAGGCCCAAGCCCGGGGCCGGCGGGTCGGGGGCGGCCAGGGCCTCCAAAAGGTCGGCCCCTAAGTCCTCAAGATCGCCGGTTAAGACCTCGACCCGGCTTAGCAGCAACCGGTGAATGACCATGGCTGGGATGGCCACCGCCAGCCCGGCCGCCGTGGTCAAAAGAGCCTGGCCTATGCCGCCGGCTAAGAGCCCCGGGTTGCCCATGCCGGCCTGGGCCACGGCCCCAAAGGCGCTAATCATGCCGGAGACGGTGCCCAAGAGCCCCAACAAGGGGGAGACGGCGGCGATGACTCCCAAGAGCTCCAGGTGCGAGCTTAAGAAGACCGCTTCCCTTCGGCCCGTCTCCTCCATGACGTCTTTAAACATGGCCCTTTTGTGGCCAATCATTTTTAGGGCCTGGCGGATCAGCCGCTCGGCCGCGGTCAAGCCGTCCTGACAAAGAAAGGCCGCCTCGTTGTACTGGCGCTTGGCCAAAAGGTCGTTAACCGAATAAATAAGGGAGCGTGGGGCCACCTTGGAGCGCCTAAGGCTCCAGATCCTCTCCATGACGATGGCCAGGGCCGCCAGGCTGCAGCACAAGATGGGATACATCACCCAGCCGCCCCGTTGGATCAAATCTAACAACACGCCCATGGCTTTACTTCGGTTCCCCGTCTTTTTGGTCTATCGATTAACGTTGCCCTACCCCAAAACGCCGACGCGGCTCCCGCTCGCCCCAGAAGCCCAAAAAAGCCTTAAGGGCCAAAAGGCTATTTAACGATGGCCAAAAAAGGGCCCCACAAAGGTCCCTAAGGCCGTCTAGCGGCCATTCGAGCGGCGGTTGGAAAGGGACTCCATGGCCATCCTGACCAGGGCCGCCTCGGCCGCCGCGTTGTCGGGGTCTAGGTCTAGGGCCCTTTCGTAGGCCTTGCGGGCCTGGGGCTTGTCCCCGGCCGTCTCCATGGCCTGGGCCGCGGCGAGCCAGGCCGAGGCTTTGGAGTCGCGCTGAGCCGCCTTTAAAAGGCTCAGGGCCGCTTCTTTCCGCTGGCCTAGCTTCCCCTGGCCTAAGGCCAGGTAGCTCCAGTTTTGGGCCTCGTCGTCCTGGCCGGCCCACTCAGTGGCCGCCTTGACCAGCCCGGTCCAGTCCTTGTCGGCCTCGTACTGGTGGGCCAATAGATCCCTAACTTCCTTCTTGGCCCGATTGGCCGGGTAAATCCAGTTGGCCTGCTCCAGCATCTCTTTGGTCTGGCCCGTCTCCTTATAGATGGCCAGAAGGTACTCCCGGGCTTCCTCTTCCAACTGGCCGTCGCCTTTGAGCTCGACGGCCTTTAAGAAGGCTTTTTGGGCTTTGTCCCAGTCTTTCCTCTGGAAGTGAGCCACCCCTAGGTTGTAAAACTCCACGCTTTCCTGGGAGTGCCGGTACAAAACCCGCTCGAACTCCTCTGAGGTCTCGCCCTCCGGGGGCCGGTGGAGGCCCACCAATTGGGCCTGGGCCAATCCCCGAACCCGCCTGGCCTCCTCGTCTTGGCCGGCCAGGTTGGTCAGCCTCTCCCAGCTGGCCGCGGCCTCGGCCGTGAGCCCGGCCTTGGTCAGGGCCTGGGCCAGCTCCAACCGAATCTCCGGCCGCTCGCCCAAGGCCAGGGCCTGGGCCAGGCGCTCGCGGTAGGCCGCCGGGTCGTCCCGAGCCAGGGCTAGCCTGGCCAAGTTAAGGTAAACGGCCGCGTCGTCGTCGCCGTGCTCAATGGCCGCGAGATAAGCCCTCTCCGAGGCCGGGTAGTCCTCGCTCTCGTACTTTAGGAACCCCAGCCTTTTATAGGCGTTGGCTTTGGGCTCCCCGGGGGGCAAAAGGTCGGCTAGGGCCGCCCAAGCCTCGGCCTGGCCAGGCCGGTCGCCCTTGGCCTCCCTTAGGCGGACGATCTCGCCCCACAGGCCCAGCTTTTCCTCGCCGGTGGCCAAGGGCAAGAGCCTAACGTAAACGCTCTCTTCTTGGGCCTCGTCGCCTAAAGCCTTATAAAGGCCGATTAGCCGCGTAAGATGGGATCTCGCCGCCCGCCCCTCGGTCGTCGCGGCTAGGCTCTCGTAGAGCTGGGCCGCCTTTTTGGGGTCCTTGGCCTCGTAGGCCACGGCCAAGGCGCCTTTTAGGTTGGCGGCCTTGGCCGTCTCAAGATTTTTCTCGGCCAATGTCAAAAGTCTTTCCAGGGCCGCGATCTCTTTGGGCTCGTCTTTTTTCTCCCGGTGCAGGGCTAAAAGGCGGGTTAAAATGGCCTCCTGGTCGGCTTCCTCGGCCTTGGCCAAGTCGCCCTCCAAAAGCTCGATCAGCTCGTCTTTACGCCCAGCCGAAAAAAGAGCCTCGCGCAGGCCCTCGCCATAGGCCTCCGACTGGGGCTCCAGCTCCAAAGCCTTTCGATAGTACCCGATTTTCCGGTCAGGCTCAACCGCGGCCTGGGCCAGCTCGGCGAAATCGTTGGCCGCGTACTCCCCTTTTAAGGCGAACTTGGCCACCGTCTCCTGCCCGTCCATGACTTCCACGGTGGCCACCTTTGGCTCCATGAAGGCGTCCTGGCCAAAAAGCCCGACTAAGCTGGCCCCCTCGCGGACCAGGGCCAAGACGTCGAAGTCCGGGGAGTAGAAAAGCAGGTCGTAGTTTTTCCAGCGGTTGGTGTTTAACCCTTTAATCGCCAAGGTCCTTTTGGGGTTAACCGTCAAAGTCTCGCCTTGGGGGATCCGCCGAGCCTCCCCGCCCACGACCAGATCCAAAGAGTCCACCTTCAAGGGCGGGCCCAAAACCTTCCCGTAAGCCCTAGCCAAAGAGACCGGGGAGAGAAGATACCAACCCAATAGGCTTAGGGCCACGACGGCCACCGCCCCAAAAGCCAAAAGCCAAATAGGAAAGCGCCCCGGCGGCGGACTCGTCGACCTACGGTCGTAGGGGTCCCAGCTCATGGCCTCACGCCCCAAGCGCCTTTAGATTCCGCGGCCCCCGGCCAGGGGCCTTAACGTTCGAAAGCTTAACCGCCAATGCCTTTAACCCGCCTGCCTTTATCTGATCCCTAGTCGCGACGGCCCCGCCTTAGGGCCTCAGCCCTCTTCTTGGGCCCTAAGCCGGTCAGAGCCTTTAAACCCCGCCGCCGCCGGCCAGGGCCCTATCGCCCTCCGGCCAAAGCTTCGTTCCTCTGGCCAGAGCCTTCCTTCGTCGCGCCGCCGGCCAGAGCCAAAAAATAACTCGCGAACCCGATATAAGCTTAAATTTTAGGTTTTTTCGCCGTTAAACGGAGTTCGTAAAAACAGATTAATTTGTAACACTCCATACTTGTATCATGGAATTAAGTCGATTTAAAGCTTTTTACCGTTCCATCGGTTCTGGGCTACGCCAAAAATTAAAATCGTAAACTAGCCTTTTTGCCGCCCTATTATAAAATTTTTTCAAACAAAAGGCCTCCTAAGGCTTCACGATCTCCTTTCCCCAAAACATCTAGTGGGCTAAGAGGCCGACGACCACCAGATATCCGGTGGGCCTAAAACGCCCCTGGCCCCAAAAAAGCTTAAAGGCCCTAAACGTTTAATAGCCTGGCGGCTGGCCAATGGGCTCGGAGGGGCCACGCCATTGAAAGACTTTTAGGGCCTAAAGTCGCCTCGCCCCTTTGGCTAAACTTGAAAGCTAGCCAAAGGCCATCGCCGCCAAATGGCGGCCTGGCCTAAGGCCCGCCTCGCCTACGGCCAGGCGCCGCGAGCGACGGCGAGCCCGCCAGGCGCGAATAATAGCCCTTTTGGCATAATTCATATAGATGGCTTTTGGACTCAGCGAGGTTCGCTCGCCTAAAATGCCTGGAGTCAAAACGGTTAATTCATCTAGATGATTTTTGAGGCCTTGGGTAACTAATCGTTTATAACAAGTTGGCGGTCTTTGGCCTTAACTCGCCTCTAGGCGACGAGGCCCTTAAAAGTTCCCGTCATATAACAGGCGAATCCCTAATCAAAGTTTCGCTCCAGTCTTCAAATAAGGCTAAGTCGCACCCATTTCGCGAACAAGTCTTGAGCCTGAAACCAATATTCATCTAGATGACCTTATGGTTTAGCGGCCTTCGCTCGCCTGAAAAGCCCGGCCAAAAAGGTAAATTCATCTAGATGACTTTGAGCGACGGGGATTTTTTCCCGCCATGACAAGGCTCGCATACCCTGGTAGATTATCGCCGCCAGACGGCTGGCCAACCTAAAGCCTTTAGCGATCCCAGGCGGTAGGCAAGCCTAGGACCTTAGATTTGCGCCCGCAAAGGAGCCGAAAGATCTTACCCTCCCAAAACGGCGAATGGAACTAAAGGCTCAATTCATCTAGATGACTTTAGGGTTTAGCGGCCTTCGCTCGCCAAAAAAGACGCCTTGGCCAAAAACATAAATTCATCTAGATGACTTAAAACGACGGAGATTTTTCCACCATAATAACACTACAAACGGAGTTTGAGTTTTACGGCGCCCTCGAACTTTTGTCTCCTACATACCCGCCTGGAGACCGACTGGCGTTATGACGATAGGGGCCTCATATTTGGTTTCCAATATTCCGCCCAGCCTTGGCGTCAGCCGCGTTATGGCCTACGCGCTAAGGGACCCGCTTTAACGGGGCTTAAATTCCTTCTCAAGACATTTGTTCGCCTCAATGGATTTCACCGCTTAAAAGGTATCCGTTCACGGGCAAGTTTGAGGTATGAGCCGGGGGTGGTTTCGAGACCTTTCCCCTGACCTCCTCCATCATGGACTTGTAACCGTTCCTGACGAACCTCCGAGTTCCGTCCTCAAGACGCTCATCACGATACAAATTGAGGAAATTATTAGCTTCAAGCATAAATAGCTCATAAAGAAGCTCAAATTCAACCGCTTTGATAATTTCCAAGACGCCTAGACCTTCAGCCGCAT
>JAITIH010000109.1 GCA_031279525.1 Deltaproteobacteria bacterium
CTTTGGCGAATTGGGAGGTCGCCTGGGCGCGGTATTTGGCCAGAATATCCTGAAAATCCATCATAAACCTATTATTAATTTTATGATCTAATCCTAAAGCGAGAGAACCTGGAAAAGAAGAAACCATAGAATAAGGCTAGATAAGGGTTTGGTCGCCCTCCTTTCCTGCCTTCCAATCTGGAATCAACGCATTTTGCCGTCGCTGAAGTTAATCTACTCTCTTAATAAGTCTTTGTCAAGTCTTTTAACAGGATCTTAGGATTTTTATTAAGCCATTTGGGGAATCTTGGCCTTAGGCGCCTGGCTTGATATTGCGTCCCTAAGGCTAGCAATAACTAATATGGTTGAATGACGATGGCTTCGCAAAAAGTCCGGAAAATGAAAACCAGAAAAATAACTTCTTGAAACTATTAAAGGATTTTTTCACCGATTCCCGAAATCAAGGGTTTGTGCGAGACCGTCAATAATAAATTTTTTTAACTAACGTTGTAGTGGTAGGGTTGACCCCAAAAATCCCTTAGGGTCGCCCTTTAGGGAGGGGGTCCTAAGGGCGAGGCGGCCCAAAGGGGAAGGCGGGCTTTGGCGGCCCTTAAAATTGCTCCAAAAAGCGCAGGTCGCCTTCATAGAGGTGGCGGATGTTGGACAGGCCGTATTTGAGCATGGCCGCTCGGTCGACCCCTAGGCCAAAGGCGAAGCCGGTCACCCCCTCGCCCTCGTAGCCGACGTACTTGTACAGGGCCGGGTCGACCATGCCGCTGCCTAGGAGCTCAAGCCAGCCGCTGCCCTTGCACAGGCGGCAGCCGCGGCCCCCGCACAGGACGCAGGCGATGTCCACCTCGGCCGAGGGCTCGGTGAAGGGGAAAAAGCTGGGCCGCAATCGAATCGCCGTGTCCGGGGAGAAAAAGGCCGTGGCGAAGGCCGAAAGAACCCCTTTTAGGTCGGCCATGGTAATGCCCTGGTCGACCACTAGCCCCTCCACCTGATGGAACATGGGGGAGTGAGTGATGTCGTCGTCCCGGCGATAAGTCTTGCCGGGGGCCACGATCCAGACCGGGGGTTTGCGCTTTTCCATGGTCCGAATCTGGACCGGGGAGGTGTGAGTCCGCAATAGGAGACCTTCGCCCACGAAAAGGCTCTCCTGCATGTCGCGGGAGGGATGGTCGGCCGGGAAGTTTAAGGCCTCGAAGTTGTAGTAGTCGGTCTCGACCTCTGGGCCTTCCACCACCGAAAAGCCTAGCCTCTCGAAGATCTCGCAGATTTCGTCCATGGTCCGGCTGATGAGGTGCTGGCGGCCCAAGGCCCGCCGGCGGCCCGGGAGGGTCACGTCTAAGCCGGGTTTTTGGGAGTTGGCTCGCTCCAGCCTAGCCGCGGCCGCTTGGTGGGCGGCCTTGGCCTCCTTTAAGGCTAGGTTGACCGCTTGGCCGGCCGCGGGGCGCTCCGCTGGGGGGAGGGACCCCACCGTCCGGGACTGCTCGGTCAGTTGGCCCTTAACCCCCAGGTACTTGACCCGGGCCTCTTCCAGGGCCTTGACCTCGGAGGCCTCCCCAAAGGCGGCCAAGGCCGCCGCCAAAATGGCGTCTATCTTGCCCAAAAGGCCGCTCATCGCGCTCCTAAAACGGCCAAAAGGCCGCGAAAAAGAAAGGCCGCCGGGCGGCCCGGCGGCCTCATGTGGCCGGGTGGCCTTTAGGGGGCCCGTGGCCCTTAGCCCCGCCTAAAGGGAGGGCCTAAAAAGGATCCTAAAGCGGGGGCTTTAAGGCTGACTCGAACCTAAAGGAGCCAAAGGGGATAAGCCGGTTAGGCCGCCTGGGCCTGAAGGGACTTAACCAGGGCGGCGAAGTCGTCCGGCTCGTGGATGGCCAGCTCCGATAAGGTTTTGCGGTCCAGCTCCACCTGGGATTTCTTCAACAGGTCGATGAGCCGGGAGTAGGACAGGCCCAAAGAGCGGGCCGCGGCCCCTAAGCGGACTATCCACAGGGAGCGCATCTCCCTTTTGCGGGCTTTTCGGTCCCGGTAGGCGAAGCAGAGGGCTCGCTCGACCCCTTCCCGGGCGCTGCGATACAGGGCTCGGCGGCCGGCTCGAAAGCCCTTGGCCATTTTTAAGTATTTTTTATGTCGTTTCTTGGCCGCTAGGCCGCCTTTAACGCGCATGGCCTCGCTCCTTAGATTGGCGTCGTTTTGTCGCTCTAGCTTAGCCTATGTAGGGCAAAAGCTTGGCGATGGATTTTAGGTTGGAATGATCCACCAGGGAGTGAGCCCTTAAGCCTCTTTTTTGCTTGGACGTCTTAGTGGTCAATATATGGCGGGCGTAGGCTTTGTAGCGCCGGACCTTGCCGGAGGCCGTGGCGCGGAAACGTTTGGCCGCCGCGCGATTGGTTTTCATTTTGGGCATGGGAAAAACACCTAACTTTAAAAGCGATCCGAAAAGCTCCCCAAAAAGCCTAAACAAGGCTCCTTGGGCCCCTCAACCTATTTAAGCGGGTGAATATATCACGATAGCCGCTTTTGGTCAAGATAATTTTCTCTGGAAATCCTAAGGGGAACTCCTAAGGCCTTTTGGCGAGCCGCAAGGCCAAAGGTCGCGCGGCTAGTGGCCAAGGGCGGCCGGCTAAGGGCCTGGCTTTACGGCTGGCTCGCGTTTTTAGGGGCCGATGAGCTCGTAAAGCCAGGGGGGAATCTTCGTGACCTTAAGGTTCTCGTCGACGATGGCGTGAATGGTGTGTCCGGCCACCCGGACTTCGCCGCTTTCGCCTTTGTACAGGCGGTAGTCGAACCTGAAGCTGGCCCTTTTGACCTGGGAGATCCAGGCCTCCACCCGGATTAAGTCGTCGTAGTGGAAGGAGGCGTAGTAATGGGCCCAGGCCTCGGTCAAGGGGGTTCTGATCCCCCGGGCCTCGAC
>JAITIH010000132.1 GCA_031279525.1 Deltaproteobacteria bacterium
TTATTTATTTAATTTATATTGTTTTATTGCTTAAAATTATCTAATAATTAGTACTTTTTTCGCTAAAAAAACCCGGCCATTATTAAAAATGGCCGGGTTGGCGAGTCTAGCGGGAAAGGCCGATTTTAGGCGGAAAAATAAGCCTTAAGGCCTTAAGCCGTAAGGCCTTTTAATTCTAGCCCATTTCAGATAAAACGGGCGATGTCTTCCAACTTCTTGCGGGGCTTGGGCCTTTCCTCGCGCTCGTTAGCCGGGTAGCCAACGGCGATGACCACGAAAAACCGCTGATCCGCCGGCAAATCCAGCAACTGGCAGAGCTTCGGCCGGTCGAAGAGGCCAGCCATGCAGGTCCCTAAACCTAGGGACTCGGCCTCTAGGCAAATGCTTAGGGCCGCCCCGCCCAGATCTCCTTTGGCGAAATACTGGCTGTCGATCATTTTAGCCACTTTCGGCATGAGGACGGCGTGATCCTCTAAAACGACGACGAAGGCCTTAGCTTTGGTTAGGTACTCGTTCACCCCTAGGTGTTTGGTCGTCTCCGCCACCTCGAGGGCCAATTTGGGGTCGTCCACGACCACGAATTTCCAAGGCTGGGCGTTACAGCCTGAGGGAGCCAGGCGCGCGGCCTCAATCATTTTAACCAATTTTTCCCGTTCCACCGGTCGGTCGGAAAAATTGCGGCAACTGTACCGCTTGGCGGCCAATTCCAAAAAATCGGACATAATTCTTACCTCTTAACGGGGCCAGGCCCATTAGGCCTAGCCAAAAGCATCTAAAATAGACTTCCCGCTATCGTCGGCGCCAAAAGGCTTGGTCGATTCTCGCGAATCGCCAAGCCTACTGGCTTATTGGCATATTGGCTTATTTGATCTTTGTCTTAAGGCTTAAAGAGACTTGGGTAAAAAGGCTTGACGAAACTTGGACTTAAAGGCTGGACGCGACTTTTGGCTAAAGGCTGGACGAAACTTAGTCAAAAAGGCTAAATATGGGCCTTGACATAGAGCCGTCGAGCCTAGATGGGCCTTGGCTTAGGGCCCAGCCTAAACTTGGCTTTGGGCCCAGCCGAATTTTAGCCCCTTAATTTCGCGGGACCGCGGCCAGGCCAAAGGCTAAAGCCGCGACCTTAAGGGGCCAAGGCGAGTCATGGGGCAAGCCAAAGGGACTAGCCAATTGGCGGCAGGCCCTATTTTTTCTTGTCGTCCTTACCCTTGGCCGGAGCTTTGGCCGGGGCTTTGGCCGCCGGGGCGGCCGCCGGAGCCTGGTCCCCCGCCTTGGCCGCTTCCTCGACCTCGGCCTTAAGGCCCTTGGGCACGGCCACCACGGCCACCGGCAGGTCCACGGTCCTGGCGAGAGTTAGGCCCTCGGGCAGGGCGACCTGGGACAGGTGCATGGTCTGGCCTAAGCTCAAGGCCGAGACGTCGGCCTCAATTAAGGCCGGGATCTGGCCCGGCAGGCCCTGGACCCGGATTTCCCGCTCGCCTTGCTGGAGCTGGCCCCCCTTTTCCACCCCGGCGGCCTTGCCGGTCAGGGTTAAAGGCACCGAGACGACGACGGGCTCGTTGGGGTCGATTTTTAGGAAATCGAGGTGGATGAGCTTGCGGCTTAGAGGGTCGATCTGGGTGGCTTTTAGAAGGACCGGCTGCGGGGCCTGGCCTTCGACGGCCAAGGTAAAGAGGGTCCGGGCCCCTTCGGTGCGAGTGTAAGCCGTCTTAAAGCTCGCGTAGTCCAGGGTTAAGGCCTGCGATTTATCGTTGCGCCCGTAAAAGACGGCCGGCAGCCGCCCCCCGGCCCTTAGGCGCCGGGCGGCGTTCTTGCCGCGCCCTTCGCGGGGCGTGGCTTGAAGGGTGTCGTTTAAACCCATGGTCGAATCTCCAAATTCTAGACGAAAAGTGAGCTAACGGAATCCTCGTGGTGGATTCTCTTGATGGCCTCGCCCAAGAGCTTGGCCACGGTCAGGACCTTGATCTTCGTCAAGGCCCGGCCAGCCGGAGACAGGGGAATGGTGTTGGTCACCACCACCTGGTTTAGGGCCGAATTTTTGATGCGGTCGATGCAGGGCCCGGAAAAGACCGGGTGGGTCGAGCAGGCCATGACCTCCTCAGCCCCCAGCTCCATGATGACCTCGGCCGCCTGAGTCAGGGTTCCGCCGGTGTCGATCATGTCGTCGATGATGAGGGCCTTTTTGTTCTTGACCTCGCCGATGATGTTCATGGCCTTGGCCACGTTGGGGGCTTCCCTTCTCTTGTCCACGATGGCCAAGGGGGCCGAGAGCCGCTTGGCCAGGTAGCGGGTCCGCTCGACCCCGCCGGCGTCCGGGGAGACCAAGACGATGTTTTCGGTGTCCAGGCCTTTTAAGTAATCCAATATGACCGGGGCCGAAAAGAGGTGATCCACGGGGATATTGAAAAAACCCTGGATCTGGCCGGCGTGGAGATCCATGGCCAAGACCCGGGTCGTGCCGGCGGCGGTTAGAAGGTCGGCCACGAGTTTGGCCGAGATGGGGACGCGGGGGGCCGCCTTGCGGTCCTGGCGGGCGTAGCCGTAATAGGGCATGACCGCGGTGATCCGGCGGGCCGAGGCTCTTTTCAAGGCGTCGATGATTAAGAGCAGCTCCATCAGGTTGTCGTTGACCGGCGCGCAGGTCGACTGGATGACGAAGGTGTCTCGACCCCGGACGTTCTCGCCAATCTCCACTAAGATTTCCCCATCGGAAAATCGTCGCACCTGAGCCTGGCCTAGGGGCTGCCAAAGCGTTTCGCTGATTTCCTGGGCCAACTCCAAGTTGGAGTTGCCGGAAATCACCACTATATCGTTAGTCATGAGCCAACCTCAAGCCGGCCGTCTAGCCAAAGACGGGCGGCCCGACCCGCCTTTTGGCGAGCCGACTCCCAAAAAGACGCGAAAAAACGGGAGAGTCGTTGGCTGGGGCGGAAGGAGTCGAACCTTCGTATGCAGGAACCAAAACCCTGTGTCTTAACCACTTGACGACGCCCCATCTATGGATGCCCAAACGAAAAAACAAAGCGAAAAACCAAAAATATAGCGAAAAAAAGCCAATCTTTTAACGATTGGCCTCCATTTAGGCCCCCTCAAGGGCAGTCAAGGCCGTCCAAAACGGCCGCCCAGCCAGGCGGCCATGGGCTTTTTCCGCCAACTCCCGGTCCCGGAAAAGGGCCCAGAAGGTGGGTCCGCTGCCCGAAAGCCCCTGGGCCTCGGCCCCTAAGGCCGCGACCGCCGCCTGGGCCTTCTTGAGCTCGGGCCGGATGGCCAAAGCCGGGGCCAAGAGATCGTTTAGCCCTAAAAGGGACGGCTTGAGCCTAGGCGGGGATTCTGGCCCAAGATTATTATTTACCCCGCTATTTGTCAAGGCCAAAGCCCGAAAAACCTGGCCCGTGGCCAGGGGAAACCCAGGGTTGACCAGGACGGCCCACTTGGGCGGGCTCTCCCCAAGGTAAGGGCTTAAAATCTCCCCGCGCCCTTGGGCCAGGGCCAAGGGCGGGCCCAGGAAAAACGGCGCGTCCGAGCCTAAGGACAAGGCCAAGTCGAAAATCCGCCCCTCCTCTAACCCCAACTGACCGCCTAAGGCCATTAGGATGGCCGCCGC
>JAITIH010000197.1 GCA_031279525.1 Deltaproteobacteria bacterium
AGGCGGACGGGAGCCGTTCCGGCCCACGGCCAACAACCCCCCCGCCCCCTCGGCCTCGATCTGGCTCTCGTCCCAGACGGAGATCTGGAGCTTGACCCGGCTGGCCATGGTCGCGGCCATTTCGGACATGGAGACTGGATCTAGGTGGTTGGGCGGCAGATCGGCTAGGCGGCGGGCCTGGATCTGGGCCTCGGCGGCGATCTGGGCTCGGCTGATGACCGTCTTGGGCCTGGGCAGAGAGGCCAGGGTGTCGGAGTTCCAAAAGGTGATGTTTCTTAAGGTGTTGACCGGCTGATTGGTCAGGGTCTTGTAGTTGTAGCGGACTTCGGCCCCTAGGCGCGTTCCCTGGACGCAAAGCTCCATGACCTGGGTGGAGGAAAACTTGGCCAGAATGGGGACGGCGATCGTGGCCTCCCTTAAGGCCAGGTCGGTCAGGACCTTGGTGGCCGTGGCCGCGGCTTCCTGCATCCGACTGGTGGTTAGTTTTTCGTATTCCCCAAGGCCAATTAAGATCAGCCAATTTTCGTGCTCGGGAAAATAGAGCGGCAAGGACTCCAGGTAATTGCCCTTAAACGAGCCCGTGACTAAAAGCTGTTGCACGGTTAGGCGAAAAGAGGCGAGCTCCGGGCGGTCTTTTAGGCTGTTGGGGCCATGGGTCAAAAAGATGACCGTCGCTGGACGGACTGGGCCGTTTATCAGGTCGGCGCTGTATTTAAATATCATGGGACCTCTCAAAACAAGATGTATGACGTAGTTAAAATAAGCGCTTTCGCTATATTTTTCGCGGGCCTTTTTCGGCGAACCGCGCGCCTTTCGCCGTATAGACTTCTCCCTCGGTCGCGAAAGGCGGCTTGGCCGGCGATCTTATTGGCCTTTAGGCGGGCTCTAAGGCCCAAAAACCGCCTAGCCCAAACAGTTGACGGTTTCCCTAAACACCCGAAAAAGTCGGGCCAAAACAGCCCCAGGGTTAAAGTAATGGCCTTGAGTCCCCGGGCCCTCCACGCTAAAGGAGGCCACGATGGAGCCCAGACGGCAGGCGGTGATGATTTCCTCGTTATGGTAAAGGGCCTTCAAAAGCCCAGCCCTAAAGGCGTCCCCGGCCCCGGTGGGGTTGACCGCGACCTCGACCGGCCCGGGCATGACTCGCTGGGCGCCGCGAGGGGTGGTTAGAAGGCTGCCCTCGGCCCCTAAAGTGGTAATCACGGTAGCGGTGTACTGAAAGAGGTCTTCTAGCTTAAGCCCGGTCTTGGCCAGAATCAGCCCCGTCTCGTAATCGTTGGCCACCATCATGATCGAGCCGTCCAGCATTTCCAAAAGCTCTTCCCCGGAGAAGACCGGCACCTGCTGGCCAGGGTCGAAAATGTACCGCACCCCGGCCTCCCGGTATAGGCGGCAGAGCTTTTTCATGTCGCTGAACCCCCCGGGGGAGACGATGGCCAGGTGCTTTTCCGGGGGGTCGGGCAGGGCCTTAAGGTCGAAATCCGTCTGGTGGCTCATGGCCCCTGGGTTGAAGAAGCTTAACTGGTTGCCGTCTTGGTCGGTGCAGATGTAAGCTCCGCTGGTCGGCTCGTCGCATTGCCCTACGTAAGTCAGGTCCAGATCCCAGGACTTTAGGCGATCCAAGTAATCCTGGCCGTCGTGGTCCCGGCCGACCGCCGAAACCAAAAGGGGCTTTTCCCCTAACAGAGTAAGGTTATAGGCGATATTGCCGGCCGTGCCGCCATGGGCTCGATCCACCTGGTCCACCAAAAAGCAAATATTTAAAAAATCCAGTTTTTCGGCCAGGATATGATCGCGAAAACGACCCGGAAACTGGGACAAGCGATCGAAGGCCAAAGAGCCGGAACAAATAATGGCCATAACTTACTCCAAAAACCCCCAATCAAGCGCTAATCTTAAGTAAATAAACTTTACTAAACAAATAAATGAATCGCCTAAAAATTATATATGATTTTTTTTCGCTTGTAAAGACTCAATAAATTGTAAACTTGAAAACTAAAATTTCTTACGCGATTTCGGGCCTTTGGCCCTTTTAGCCTGGCCGACCTTAAGCCCGCCTTGGCCGCGGCCATAGGGCCGAAGCTCGCCAAGCTTAAGGTAGGCCCCCGCGACCGCAAGGCCGGCCCCCTTAGCTAATCGACGGTCTAAGGCCCCTGGCCGGTCGCCCAGACGCGAGGCCTAAAGAGCCTTTCGGGTCGCTTGGCTTTCTCGCGAGGCTAATCGGGCGCGGTCAGAAGTCGATTAAGCTTTTGGAGTGAATTACGGCCTTAGCCCGAAATCTGGTGTTGATGGCCCCCATCAGATTGGCGAAGGCCCGAGACATCTGGGGCTGGCCGCCCGCCTCGAAGACCAAAGAATCGGCGGCGGCGATCCCGCAAGAATCGTAAAGCACTTGGCTCAACAAAAACAGCTTGTCCGCCTCCACGGCCAGGTAGCTCACGTCCTTGTGCTGGTGGCGCGTCTCCCCCCAACCGGTGCGGTAAATGACGTCCATGGACCGAATGGCCCGGCCTTCCCCGGGCTCCTCGAAATTGAAGGTCAACAGAACCAGACCCTGGGCCTGGGGCAGCCAGATGGTCTGGGGATTTAATGTATGGAACTTAATCGGAGGGAATAGTTCAACAAGTTTGGCCAGATAAGCTTTCAGCTGGCCCAAAGGCAGGGTCGCCTGGTCCTCCTCGGCCACCGAGACGTCTAGATCCTCGGAATAGAGCTGATTGGAGACCAGCCAAGCCGCGGCCTTGGCCGCCCGGGCGGTCTGGTATAGGACGTTCTTGTCTCCTGAGCCCTCGGCGAGGCTCGCCCCTTGGGGCATGTCGTAGACCCGCCAAAGCTCGCCCTCGCGCCTCAAAAGGACGCGGCGGGAGAGGTTTTCCCTTAGGATGTGGGACGGCAGAAGCTCCACCGTGACCTCGGCTCCCCCTAGGCGGCCCAGCATGCGGGCGGCCATGGGAGCCAAGACCTCGTTTTGGGCGTCAACCTGGCCCGGGAAATGGGTCATGAGGTTATTGGCGATGATCATGTAGCAGCTGAAAAGAAGCTTAATCAGCTCCTGGGCCTGCTCGGCTTTGTCCCGGTTTGGCCAGTCGTCGTAATGGAGCAGCCGGTCCAGTTTGCCCGAGGTCCAGCCCCAGTCCTTTATCCATCTATTCAAGGCCCGGCTTTTAAGGTCAAGGGGGCCCGGCCCCTGGCCCAAAAGACCGTCCGAGGAATAACCCAAGATCTTTAAGACCGAGGCTTCCTCCACTAAGTCGAGCTGTTTGCTGGACAGGCGCCGGGAGACGAAGTCAATGACCCGGTCCACGGCGATGACGTAAGGGTCGACCGGGAGATCGGCCTCGTCGCTGGAAAAAACCTTGGCTTTAACGACGTCGCACAAGAGGGGGCTGGCGAAATCCGTCTCCACGGCCTCCAAAATGGGCATGATTTTTAAAAGCCCCTTAAAGGGGTCGGCCTCGGACTTACAGGTCAGCCACATGGCCGAGGCCAGGTACTCCTGGGGCTGGGGCTTGGACGGGAAGCCCATGTCCAGATAGAAAGGCGGCTCGTCCTTCCAATCCAAGGGAGCCAGCTCCCGGGCGGCCTCGCGGTACTCGTCCTCGGTCTGGCCCAACGGCCAGACGCACCAAAAAGGGTAACGGCCGGCCACGTATAATATGGTTCGGAAAAGCTCCTCAATTAACAAAAGCGGGGCCACGTCCCCATCCCGCACCTCGCTTATGGAGTTTAAGCGGCCCTGGGCCAGGACGGCCAGGTCAATGGGGTAGAAATTGGCCTCGGTTTTATTCTCCTCCATGGCCCATTGGGAGATGGCGGCCAGCTTTTCTTGAAACAGCCCTAAGGCCTCGCCGTTTAGACGGGCCGGGTTGTAACAGACCCAATAGTCCAAATCCGATCTCGTCGTGTGCCCCACCGTGCCCGAGGACCCGATGAGGACCAGGCTCTCCACCACCGGCCGGACCGGCTGGGCCCCGGCCCAGGG
>JAITIH010000165.1 GCA_031279525.1 Deltaproteobacteria bacterium
GGCTTTTGGACCAAAGCATAGTCAAACTCCCTCGCTCCAAAAGAATGACGACCAAAAAGGTCGCCTATGGCGAACTAGATAATTCGGCCAAATGGCCAAACTCGGACCTAAAACATGGCCGGCCTGGACGCGGCCACGAACCAGGCTAGAATGGCGTCGTCTGGGCGGGCTCAAATACTAGATAAAAATAGCACCCAGTTGACCAAAAAACAATATCTTTTTTAAATTGGGCTATTTTATGGGACTCACCCGGTCGCGCGGAGGCGCGGAGGCGCGACCGGGCTTAGAAGGCTGGAGTCGAAGGAGTTTTTAGAAAAATATATAATGATTTTAGTAGGTTGCCTTAAGGCCCCTTAGGACCTTTAGAGCCTTTAGGGGCCTTTTTTTGGTTTTCCAAAAGGCCGCCCGCCGCCGCGGCCAGGGGCTAAAACTGGATTTTGGGCCTTTAAGCCAGGCTTTCGTCCTTCGAGCCAACCTTCGCTTTCAGCCATGCCTTGGTCAAACCGCTGGCCTATTGGCCCGCCCAAACGCCCATATCGTCGCTTTTTACCGCTTTTTCGGGGCCTCGATTACCGCCCCCCGAACCTTAGTCACCAGTTCCAACAATGGGCTATTGATTAGATCGGCCGGGGACACGGCCAACTCGTCCAGGGGCGGTGAGTCGCCGTAGCGCCTTTCGATCAAGGCCTTGACCGCCGGGTGGTCGAGGTTATAGTCCCTAAACCGCTTAAGGGGAACCAGGTCGATCCCGGCCCCACGCTGGTAAATCTTATAGACCAACTCCGAGCAGTAAATGAACTCGTCGGACCACCGGAAACGATAGTCGTATTGCTTTAACTCAAATGACCGGGCGACGTCTTTCATCTTTTTGACGACCTCTGGGGTCAAGACCGACGGATCCTTTAGGCGCAGCAAAAGGATCGGCTGCGAGCTTTTGCCGATAAAATCAATGATTGGGGTGAAAACCATGACGCCCTGGGCCTCGTAGACGAAAACCTGGCCGTTTCGCTTAAAGACAATTCCACAGTGGGTGTAGTCCGAGCCCGTGGCCATGGCCAGAGCTAAAGATTGGGTCGTGCTAATGGACTGGAGAAGGATGTCGCCTTCATGAAAATCGTAAGCGTGGGCCTTTGAGCCAAAGGCTAAGAGCGAGGCGAGAGCTAAAGTCCCCGCGACCAGGCCAATCGGCCGTAGAATTCTTCCCAATTTCATTCGCGTCTCTTTTGCCTCCGCGGCCTAGAAAAAGCGAGAGCCTTCGTTTAGGTTTTTTGGCTTTAATTCATTATACCTGGTAAAAGGCTTTTTCGCCTAAACGGTCGCTGGGAATAAACCCTTTTCTCATAGTATTTTTATATTTAATAATGTTTTATTTAGCTTTTTTAATTATATCTTAAGCTCTATAGATTGCCTTAAATCTATAATTATCTGTATTGACGATTTTACAAATTTTTTACGCCTTCCTTGGTCATTGTCGCTAACCAGTGGAAATTAAAAAGTTTTTACCCTTAGCTTATAAAATGGCCCATCCGGCCAAATGACGCCGCGGGGCCTATTTCTAGCTTTTCCGGCCCTCAGGCTCTGGATCTCGCGTTCGTTTTAATTCTGGCCTAAGGCCCCCGGCCGAGCCCTAGCCGCCTTTCCCCTTAGGGGTCCCACGGTCGTTTTTGTGGACCCTTTGGCCTTTAGCCCCTGGCCCTTGACCCCAGCCTAGCCGGCCAAGGCCAAAAGCCCGGCCCGGCGGGCCGGGCGGACGGCCAAAGGCTTCCTTAAGCGGGGCCCATAAGGGCCAAGGCCTAGACCTAAACTCCCGACCTTAATGGCTTTTTAAAGCTTATGGTAAACTAGGCCTTCGGCTTTTGGGCCTTATTTGGGGCCTTACGCCTTCGATTAACCCTCATCCGCTTTGGCCGTCGCTAAAAATCGTCTTGCCCCATTGCTCTAGATAATCTTTACAAAACATGGGTTTTTGTCATAAAATTGGGGCGACAAATATATCAATAGTTCACTGGATTTTTCCCTAACCATTAGGAGAGCCGCTTTGACCGAAACTCTCTGGGCGCCCTGGCGCATGGACTACATTCTAGGGCCCAAGGAAAACGATTGCTGTTTTTGCCTACCGGCCAGCCACGTCGGCCCCCTCCCTGAGCGATTGGTCCTTTACAGCGACCCCGTCTCCTTGGTGATCATGAACCTTTACCCCTACAACAACGCCCACCTCATGGCCGCCCCCCGCCGCCACGTGGCCACCTTGGCCCTGGCCACCCCCGAGGAGCGGCTGGCCTTAATCAACCTCGCCGCCCGGGCCACGGAGGTTTTGGACCAGGCCATGGGCCCGCACGGCTACAACCTAGGAATCAACCAGGGGGCCGTGGCCGGGGCGGGCCTGGCCGACCACCTGCATTTTCACATAACCCCCCGTTACCAGGGCGACACCAACTACATGACCGTCTTGGCCGAGACCCGGGTCATCCCAGAACACATCCGGGCCACCTACGACCAGCTGGTCGGGTTGTTCAATTGACTGGCTTCAAACCGCCGGCTCAGGGGCTGACCCCGGCCTTAAGGCAGTGGTTTTCGGTCAAGGAGTCTTACCCGGACGCCGTTTTATTTTTCCAGATGGGGGACTTTTACGAGCTCTTCTTCGATGACGCGCGTTTGGCCGCCCCCCTTTTGGACTTGACCTTGACCAGCCGCCAGAAGCTAGGCGACGAGCCGGTCCCCATGTGCGGGGTGCCGCTTTCGGCCGGAGACGGCTACATCGGCCGCCTGGCTCAAATGGGCCATAAGATTGCGGTTTGCGACCAGGTCGGCCCGGTCCCGGCCGGCCGGGGCCTAGCCGAGCGGGTCGTCAGCCGGGTGGTCACCCCCTCGACCATCCTCTCGGCCGACCAGGAGGCGGCCACCCGCTACCTAGCCGCCCTCTGCCACGACCGAGCCGCCAACGTCTTCGCCTTGGCGGCCGTGGACGTGGCCACCGGCGACTTCATCCTCGGCCAGTGGACCGGGGATCAGGGCCTAACGTCCGAGTTGACGGCCCTAGAGCCCGCCGAGCTGGCCCTGCCGCGCTCGGCCAGCGAGGAGCTTTTAGAGCTGGTCGCCCACTTAGGGGCCTACGTCACCTACTTGCCCGACGAGGCCTTCGACCCGGCCAACTACCTGGCTAACTGGCAGGCGACCTTTGGCGAGGGCTACCGGCCGGACCCGGCCGATAGCCCTTTAACCCTGGCCGTGGGCTCGGCGGCTTTGGGCTACTGCCTGTCTTTGGCCCCGGGCTCGGGGCTAGGCCACCTGGCTCCGCCCCGGCGGCTGTGGGCCAACCCCTACTTAGGCTTAGACGAGGCCGCCGTCCGAAACCTTGAGCTGGTCCGATCCTTGAGGGATAACGGCTCCGACCACACCGTCTTTAAGCTCTTGGCCCAGAACGTCACCCCCATGGGCGGCCGAGTCCTGCGCGACTGGCTCTTAAGGCCCCTCTGCGCCCGGGCCCAGGTGACCGCCCGCCACGAAGCCGTGGAAGAGCTTCTGGTCGACGGTCTGGCCCGGGACCGCTTAGCCGAACTCTTAGGCCAGACCCAGGACCTGGAAAGGGCCTTGGGGCGCCTAACCCTAGGCCGGGGGACGGTCCGGGATCTGGTGGCCGTCCGGGCCACCTTGAGCCAAGCCGAGCCCATTAAGGAGCTCCTTAGCCAAAGGGCGGCCCCCTTGCTAAGGGAGCTGGCCGAAAGCCTTGACCCTTTGCCCGAGCTTTTTCGGCCGTTGGCCGGATTTTTGGCCGACGACCCCCTAAACCCGACCGACGGCCAAATGATCCGGCCAGGGGTCAGCCCCCTTTTGGACGAGTATCGCCGGCTGGAGTCGGGCGGCAAAAAGGAGATCGCCGCCCTTGAGGCTAGCGAAAGGGCCAAAACGGGCGTCAATAGTTTAAAAGTCGGCTTTAACAAAGTTTTCGGGTATTATTTAGAGGTGACCAAATCCAACTTAAAAGCCGTGCCGCCGGAGTGGATCCGCAAGCAGACCGTCTCCGGGGGCGAGCGCTACGTGACCCCCGAGCTTAAGGAATGGGAGGAAAAGATCCTCTCGGCCGGGGAGAGGCGGGCCGAATTGGAAGAGCGCGTCGTGGAGAGCCTGAAAAACAAGGTGGCGAGGCGCGCCCCGGCCTTAAAGAGCTTAGCCGCGACCCTAGCCGTGGCCGACGCCCTGGCCGCCCTCGCGGCCACGGCCTTAAAGCGCTCCTGGGTCCGGCCCGACTTGACCGACGACGACATCCTGGACGTCAAGGGCGGCCGCCACCCGGTGGTGGAGGCGGCCCTGCCGGCCGGGGAGGCCTTCGTGGCCAACGACGTCCGCCTGACCCCTTACGAGAGGCTTCTCGTCATCACCGGGCCCAACATGGCCGGCAAGTCGACCATCCTAAGGCAGACCGCCTTAGCCGTAGTCCTCTGCCAGATGGGCTCCTTCGTCCCCGCCGAAAAAGCCCTCTTGTCCATGCGCGACCAGGTCTTCACCCGGGTTGGGGCCGCCGACGACCTGGCCCGGGGCCAGTCGACCTTCATGGTGGAGATGAGCGAGACGGCCCGCATCCTCAAAAAAGCCTCGCCTCGGAGCTTAGTCATCTTGGACGAGGTGGGCCGGGGCACCTCCACCTTCGACGGGCTGGCCATCGCCTGGGCCGTGGCCGAGTACCTACACGACTTGGCTCGCCGGGGGGTCCCGACCCTTTTCGCCACTCATTACCACGAGCTGGTCGAGCTGGCCCGCTCTAAACCCCTGGTCCGCAACTATAACGTCTCGGTCAAGAAGTGGGGCCAAAGCGTGGTCTTCCTCCGTCGCTTGACCCCGGGCGGGACCAGCAAAAGCTACGGCATCACCGTGGCCGCCCTGGCCGGGCTGCCGGACAAGGTCATAGCCCGGGCCAGCGAGGTCCTGGCCGACCTGACCAAGAGCCGCGGCCAGCCGATCCGGCCCCAGGAAAACCAAGGCGACCTCTTGGCCGAGGCCGGCCTGGACGACGATCCCCCTAGGGCCCTAGCCCGGGAGATAAGCCGCCTTAAGATCGAGAGGCTGACCCCTTTAGAGGCTTTCGACCTATTAACCGAGCTTAAGGCCAAAGCCCAAGAGTCCATCCGTTGAAAGCCGGTTTGGGGACTAGGCGGACTGGGGGCTTTCTGGCCATTTTGGCTTTCTGGGCTTTTCTGGCCGCCCAAGCCTTAGGGGCGGGCTTTACTGGCCTAGCCCTAGCCGCCCAAGCCCTCGAAACTCGCCTAGCCCTTGCCGCCCAAGCCCTTGGAACACGCCTAGCCCTTACCGCCCAAGCCCTCGAAACACGCCTAGCCCTTACCGCCCAAGCCTTTTGGACTCGCCTAGCCCTTACCGCCCACGCCCTCG
>JAITIH010000193.1 GCA_031279525.1 Deltaproteobacteria bacterium
TTTGGCGAATTGGGAGGTCGCCTGGGCGCGGTATTTGGCCAGAATATCCTGAAAATCCATCCTAAAACCTGTCATTAATTTTATCATCTAATCCTAAAGCGAAAGAACTTAGAAAAGAACAAACCATAGAATAAGGCTAGATAAGGGTTTAGTAACCCTCCCTTCCAGCCTTCCAACCTGGAATCGACGCATTTTACCGTCGCTGAAGTTAATCTAGTCACTTAATAGGTCTTTGTCAAGTCTTTTAAAAGGATCTTATGATTTTTATCAAGCCATTTGGGAAATCTTGGCCTTAGGCTCCTGGCTCAATATCGCGTCCCTAAGGCTCCCAATAACTAATGTGGATACCATGACTCCCCCTAAACGCCAAATTCCGCCCCCAAATTTTGGAGGCCCAAGGGGAAAGCTTGGGGCGGGCCCAGACGGATGGGCCTAAAGCCTTACGGCGGTTAAAGCCTGGCGAGAAAGAGGTTAGGCTTTAAGGGAGAAAACGTCAAAGCCTAAAGAAGGCGGAAAGGGGAGGGTCAGAGGGAAAAAAATCTGGGCCTAAAGCCGGAAAACTCGAAGAAAAAGGCGAATCGGGGAATTTTAAGAGGTCAAAACCTTAGCTATATTTGCTATGATAGGGCGTTTAGAAAAACGAACGCTTTGGCGATTTTTTTGACCCGACTCGCTCGGGAAGGGAGGGAGCGCGCGCGCTAGAAGTGGGACAACAGTTTCCGGAATTCGATCTCGTCGACCAGAATGGGAAGCGCTTCGCCTTAAAGAACCTTCTGGGCCGCTGGTCCGTGGTCTATTTCTACCCCAAGGACAACGCCAGCGCCTGTTCCCTGGAGGCCAAGGATTTTACTTGCCTGGCCGTCAAGTTCAAGGAGCTTAAGGCCAAAGCGGTGGGGGTCAGCCCAGACTCGATCCAATCCCACGCCGGCTTCGTCGAGAAGAAGGAACTGCGCTTGATATTGTTGAGCGACCCCGAAAAGGTCCTTTTGAAGGCCGTCGGAGCCTGGGGCTTAAAAAACGTTTACGGCAAGGAAAGTTACGGGGTGGTCCGCGGCGCCTTTATCTTGGACCCCAAGGGCGCAATCCAAAAAGCCTGGACCAAAGTCAAGGTTAAAGGCCACGCCGAGGCCGTCTTGGCCAAGCTTACGGAGCTGAAAAAAATTGGCTAAGTCTGGCCCTGAACGTCGGTAGCCAAAGTCGCCCCAATGGCTTATGGCGGGCCCCAAAAAAAGCTGGGGTGGGAGGTTTCGCCCCTAAGCCCTGGTTTTGGTCAAGGGCCATTCCCTAAAAGGCCTCCGGGCCAGCGGTCTTTCGGCCTTAAGAGGCGGCTGGCCCAAAGAGGGCTTGGCTTATTTCCAGCCCATGAATTTTTTGGCGTTGTCGTGGAAAACGTCGTCCAGCTCCTTGGGGCTAAGGCCGCTGACCTCGGTTCGGAGAATCTCCACCGCGTAGTGGTGGAAGGGCAGGTCGCTGCCCCAGAACAGCCGCTCCGAGCCAACCCTTTGGTAGGCTTCCCGGATTTTCGTGTGCATGGGCATGCCCGAGCACTCTAGCCAGACGTTGTCTCTTTTGATGGCCGTCTCAATGGCCGACTGGATGTAGACCCCGTGGCCGTGGCCCATGTGGACCATGACCAGGCGAGTTTTGGGGAATTTTTCGGCCAACTGGCCTATGCTCCACGGCAGAGAAAAGGGCGGATGGCCGGAGTGGACGAAGACGGGTAGGTCCTTTTGGGCGGCGATTTCCATCAAGGGATAAACGCACTCGTCGTCGGCCACGTAGGCGTTAAACAAGGGGTGGAGCTTTAAGCCGACCACGAGCCGGCGGTCGATTAGGCCCTCGAACTCTTGGGCGACCCCCTCGCCCAAGGCGGGATTGAGCCAGGCCAGGGCCGCTAGTTTGTCTGGATAGGCTTTCTGGGCGGCCAAGGCCACTTCGTTGTCTGGATAGCTGATAATTGACTTTTCGATCCCGTACTGGGGCATTAGCTCGGCCATCTCTTGGGCCGTAATCGCCACCCCGCACCAGGATCCGAAGACCCCCACGTGGGCGTGGGCGTCGATTTTAGGTCTATTAAGGTCGATTCCGGTTTTGGCCACCTGACTCATATTGGTCGCCTCCCATTAAAATAGGGCTAAGGGCCATGGCCATAAGCCGCCCAGAGTCCCTCGTCTTAAAGCCGATATGTATTTTGGCCAGCGATTATACACTAAATCCAATAGCTGTGGGCCAGGGAGAATTTTAAATTTGGCGATCGCGTCTTTTTCGCGGGCGAATATTATTGGTTTTTCGCGCCGCGCGGCCAGCCAAAAAGGGCGGCCCCAAACCCCCCTAAATCCGTCCTATGGCTTTGGACTTTAGGCCCGGGCGGGAAAAATCATTGGCCCCAAATTTAAAATTATGGCCAAGCTAAGGCTCTTCTTGAAATAAAAGGGCGTTTAAGGTAGGCTCCCTTCCAAATTAAGCGTTAGCCGCGGAGGAAAAGCGCCTTGTCGAAAATCATAGTAGCCATAGTGGGCCGCGACCGGCCTGGGCTGGTGCACCTGGTCAGCAAGGCCTTAGGGGTCTACGGGGGGGCCATAGAGGAAATCAACCAGACCACCTTAAAGGGCCAGTTCGCCGGCCTTTTTTCCATCGCCGCCCCGGACGGCCTGGACGAGGGCCTTTTGAGTCAAGGCCTGGCCGAGGCCTTGACCGGGACGGGCATGTCCTATTTCATCGCCCCGCCGGCCGACCTGGAAGAGCCGACCGAGGCCCCGGCCATGGAGCCCTACGTCATCACCCTCCATGGGGCCTCCAGCCCGGCCCTCATTCCCGGGATCACCCAGACCGTGGCCTCCTTCGACGTCAATATCGACAACTTAAGGGCCGTGACCCTGTCCGACCGCTTAGGGGCGGCCCCGCAGGTCCTGGTCCTAGAAATATCCGTTCCGGCCGCCGTCCAGCAAAGGGTCTTCCGGCAGGCCTTGTCTCTGACCGCCGAGGAGTTGGGCGTGGAGATCAACCTGCAGCATCGGGATATCTTTGAGTCTTTGCATCGCCTTTAGGGCCTAAGGTTTTGGCCGCCCTCGGGCGGGCCATTGGCCGTAAACGACGCTTTAATTGACCAAAATAATTGTCAATAATATCCGTCAAGAACCATTAATGACTAATAAAGTTTCCCAAGAAATTATAATGCCATGAAAGCCTATAAAATCATACAAAAAATTATTTTAAACATTCTAAAATTGACTTACGCAACTAAATTATTCTAAAAACGGTATAAAATAACTAAACGCGACCATACGTAACTAAAGATCGATAAATAAACCCCCTAAACCCCTCAAAAACCCCATGGAACTAGCCCTTTGGCTAACTCTGTGGCTTCGCCGCTCGGCGTCCTCGCGGCTTAAAATCCCCGTCTAAGGCCCCAAAGCTTAGCGTGGCGATATCCCTTAAGGCCCCGAGGCCTGGGCCAGGGGCTCCCAAGGGGGCCAGGGGCTCCCAAGGGGGCCAGGGGCTCCCAAGGGGGCCAGGGGCCTCCAAGGGGTCGGGGAGTCGCCAGGGGGGCGAGGAGCCGCCAAGGGGGGCGAGGAGCCGCCAAGGGGGGCGAGGAGCCGCCAAGGGGCCAGGGGCCTCCAAAGGGCCAGAGGCTCCTTCCCCTATGAGGCCAAAGGGCGCGGCCCTTAAAGGCTCTAAGAAGGGCGAGGCGATGGGGCTTCAAGGGGGCTTCAAGGAGGTTTTAAAGGGGATTTTCGGGGAGCTTAGCGGGGCTAAGGGTTGGCCGGGGCCGGAGCGCCCGGCGGATTTTCAAAAGATCTTGACTATTGGCCAATCGCCTATTAAAATTATTAGGTTATGCTTAATTTGGCGGATAATCTTATGGCCGCTAAAAACTTTAAAAAGCTTAAATTTTGACAAATTTATATATAATTTTTTTAAACCCGCAGGAGCTTCAGAGCCTGGCGTTCGGTCGGCTCGCTGGCCCGACCAAGAGGCTAGCCGCCGCGAAGTCGTCCGTCGACCGGAATAAGGCATGCTGACCGATCGCGAAGTAATCGCCACTTTAGAGATGCTCAAGAACGAGCACCTCGACGTCCGGGCCATCACCTTAGGTCTGTCTTTGCTCGATTGCGCCTCTGACGACCTAGGGCGCCTGTCGGCCAAGATTTTATCCAAAATCAGCCGCCACGCCGAGAACCTGGTCAAAGTTTGCGACCAGGTGGCCGAGAAGTACGGCATCCCGGTGGTCAACAAAAGGGTCGCGGTGACCCCCATTAGCGCTTTGGCCGGGCCCTTTGGGCCCGAGGAACTGGTCAAGGTGGCCCGCGTCTTGGACAAGGCCGCCGACGAGGCCGGGGTGGACTTCGTGGGCGGGTTCGGGGCCCTGGTGGAAAAGGGGGTCGCCAAAGGCGACGTGTCCCTCATTGAGGCCATTCCCCAGGCCCTGGCCGAGACCAGTCGGGTCTGCTCGTCGGTCAACGTGGCCTCCAGCCGCGACGGCATCAACATGGACGCCGTGGCCAAAATGGGCCGGGTCGTCAAAGAGACGGCGCGGCTCTCGGCCGATCGGGACGGCTTGGCCTGCGCCAAACTCGTGGTTTTCGCCAACATTCCCCCGGACATGCCCTTCATGGCTGGGGCTTACCTAGGCTTAGGGGAGCCGGACGCGGTCATTAACGTCGGAGTCTCCGGGCCGGGGGTGGTCAAAAAAGCCATCGATCGAGCCATGGGCCAGGCCCAGCGGCCTAGTTTGGGGACCTTAAGCGAGGTCATTAAGCGGACCGCTTATAAGGTGACCAGGGTGGGCGAGTTCTTGGGCCGGGAAGTGGCCGAGGGCTTGGGCCTGCCCTTTGGGGTGGTGGATCTGTCCCTGGCTCCGGCCCCCCAAGTCGGCGACTCAGTCGGAGAGATCTTTCAGTCCATGGGCCTTAAGGGCGTCGGGGCCCCGGGCTCCACGGCGGTGTTGGCCCTTCTAAACGACGCCGTCAAAAAGGGCGGGGCCTTCGCCTCCAGCCATGTGGGAGGCTTATCCGGGGCTTTTATCCCGGTGTCCGAGGACTTGGGCATTGGGGCGGCCGTGGAGGGCGGGCTACTGTCCCTCGAAAAGCTTGAGGCCTTGACCGCCGTCTGCTCGGTGGGCCTGGACATGATCTCGCTGCCCGGGGCGACCTCGGCCGAGACTTTGGCCGCCCTCATCGCCGACGAGATGGCCATTGGGGTCATCAACCATAAAACCACCGCCGCCCGCCTCATCCCGGTCCCGGGCAAGAAGGCCGGCGACAAGGTTCATTATGGGGGGCTTTTGGGCTGGGCCACGATCATGGAAGTGGCCGACTACCCCGAGGCGGCCGGCTTTATGGCCTTAGGCGGCCGCATCCCGGCTCCCATTCACAGTTTGCGCAACTAAGGGCCGACGGCGAAAACGCCAAAAAAGAGCCCTTTTTAGCCAACGGCTGGCCGCGCCTTACGGCTTAATCGGCCGGAATTTTCGGCGGGGCCCCCTAAAGGGGCCCGGCCTGGGCGA
>JAITIH010000198.1 GCA_031279525.1 Deltaproteobacteria bacterium
TTGACGCCAATTGTCGTGGGCCTTGGCGACCAAAAAAGCCCTAAAGGCCTCCAAAGGAGCCACAGGCCCGCCCGCGGGCCAACGGGCCTCAAACGCCGCGGCCAGAGGCTTCTGGCCGCGGCCCCGCTTAAATATCGCCGCCCGCTGAAATCGCCCGTAAAGGCTTTCCCGTAAAAAACAAGCCCTTAAAAAACAAACCCGCCAAAACCCCGACGAAACCCCGACGAAACCTTGGCCCATAAACCCCCGCCCTAAAAGCGTTCAGTTACGGCCGGAACCGCGAAATAAAAGAAACGGAAGGGGGCTGTTTCTTAGAATTCAGCCCCCCAAAAAACCGCTCTAGTTAAAATTTTGCCCTCCAAAAAAAACTCCCCAAAGGCCTTTTGGGGAGTTTAAGCTTCTTAAAGGGTTAGCGCATTTGGCCCTCACTTTTTGGGCGGGGCGGCTGGGGCCGGGGCTGGGGCGGCCTGGGCCTGCTGCTGGGCGGCCTGGGCTTCTTTCACGAAATTGTCTCGCCAAGCGGTGGCTTCTTTTTCGGCGGTCGTGACCTCGGCCGGCTTTAGCTTGTCCCTGACGTTGGCGATGGTGGTCTCTAAGGCGGGGTTTTGGTTGTTAAAGGCTCGGGCCAACAAGAACCACTTTAGGGCCTGGACGTTATTGACCGGGCGACCTCGGCCGTCGCGGTAAACCACGGCCAGGTTGAGCATGGCCTCGCTATTGCCAAACTTGGTCGCCTTGGTGAAGAGGTCAAAGGCCGTTTTGGGGTCGGATTTGATCCCCAACTGGCCCAAGATGTTGACGGCCCCTAGCTCGTTGATGGCCGGTGGGTAATTGGCCTCGGCGGACTTTTTCAGGTATTCCAGGGCTTTCCCCTGGTCGGCGGCCACGCCCTGGCCTATGGCGTACATCCGGCTTAGCTTGAAGGAGGCCGGGGAGAGGCCTAGGTTAGCCGCCTTTTCGTAGCTCTGGAAAGCCGCCTTGAGATCTGTTTTGGTTCCCTGGCCGATCTCGTAGCAAGTCCCCACGTAGTAGTGCCCCTCGGGCAAGTTTTTGGCCGCGGCCTTCTTGTACCAGTCCAAAGAGATCCCGTAATTGCGCTTGTTTAGATCGGCGTTCGCGTGGATGAGGCCTAGGTTGACCATGGCCACGGGGTTGCCGGCCTGGGCGTCTTTGTTTAGCTGGTCAAAAAGCTCCTGCGGGGAGGGGGCGGCCTGGGCCTCTGCGTTTGGCTGGTTAACAAGCGCCTGTTGGGAGGGGGCGGCCTGGGCCGGGGCGGCTTGAGCCGGGGCGGCGGGTTTCGCGGGCTGGGCCAGGGCCGGCGAGGCCCACGCGGCTAGTAAAACGATTAAAATATAAAGGCGTGCCTTATTGAACATGTTCACTCCAGCCTAAAAAGGCGTTATTTTGGCTATTGACGGGGCCGTTAGCGGCGGTTGCCGCGGGAGGTCGGCTTGGCGGCCGGTTTTTTGGCCGGGGCCTTGGGAGCGGCGGCGGCGGCCGGCTTTTCGGGCTGCTTGGCCATCTCGGCGTTGGCGGCTTGCTGGAGGGCGTTAATCTTACTGACCAACGCGTCGATCCAGGCCTTGGCTTCCCCTTCCGCCTGGGCGATTTGCGTGGGGTTTAACTCATTTTTTACGGCTTGGACCATGCGGTCCATTTCCGGCTGCATATAGCCCACGTCCCGGGCCAGGATGAACCACTTGAGGGACTGGACGACGTTTTTGGTCTGGCCCTCGCCGTTTAGGTAGCAGACGGCCAGGTTCCGCATGGATTCCCCGTAGCCGGCCTCGGCCCCTTTGGCGAAATACTCGAAAGCCGCGGTCTTGTCGATCCTTTGTTCCCACAAGCCATTGTAGCTAATGACCCCCAGCTCGTTGATGGCCGGAAGAAGACCGGAGTCGGCGGCTTTTTTAAGGAGCTTGATCCCTTCGGCCACGTTCTTTTTGACGTTTTCGCCGCGCAGGCTAAAGATGGCCAGCTGAAAGTCGGCCATGGGGAAGCCCCGGATGGAGGCCCGGCGGAGGTTATCCAAGGCCAGCGAGAGGTTAGGCGCGTCGCCCTGGCCGATGAGATAGCACATGCCCACGCTGTAGAAAGCGGCCGGCAGGTCTTTTTCGGCGGCTTTTTTATACCAATCGAGGGCTTTGGTGTAATCCCGGGGGGCCAAGTTGCCCTGCTCGTAGGTGGCCCCTAGCTCCAGCATGGCCTGGGCGTCGCCTTTTTCGGCGTCCTGGGTCTTAAGGATGAGGACCTTTTCCGGGTCAGAGAGGGCGTCGAAGTTGGAGGGCAGTTTGTATTTGGAAAGGTCCAGGCCCTGAAAGGTCTTGGCGGCGGGTTTGGCGGCCTGAGCGGCGGCGTCCGAGGCCCCTAGGGCGAGCCAAAGGCAGAAAAGGCTAAAAATGGTGAAGGCTAAGGCGAAATGACGCATGGAGTCTCCTGGAAAAACGGCTCTGTTTTGGCGGATTTTAAGGCGATGGCCGCGGTCGCGGCGATGGTGGCCATTTTAGGGCCCAAATTTTTTAAGTATATTGGATCATTTCTCGGAAAAAGAAAAGCGCTTTGGCTAGCGGAGCGTAGGGAGGGGCATTTAGCCGCCTAGAATTTTTTAAATTTAGTCTAATTGATTATTTTTTTATTTAGTATAAAATCTCTATATTTTTTAATATATATCTTTATTTATTTTTAGAAATTTATAGTTAATATAGATACTTGTTAGGTAGCGATAGTCGAACCGGAAAATATTAATTAAGGCCCTTAAAGTCTGGGCCCGAAAAAATCGTAAAGCGCTTACTCGAAATCAAAAGCCTGGCCCGAACGGCCCGGATCCGGCGGCCCTAAAAAAGTCCCCCATGGCTTTAAGGCCCGGCTAATCCCCCTCCTTCCAAAGGCCCTTAAGGCTCTTAGCCTTGGCCAGGGCTCTTAAGGGCCCTATTCATTAAGGATTGGGGCCCTGGTCCGCCCGGCGTTTGACTTTTCGGCGGGGGTTTAAAAGCTGGATGGCCATCATGGTCAGGACCGCGAAGGCCATGAGCCCGCCGGCCAGGACGTGGGCCCGGCCGTACTCCATGTTCTCGACGTAGACGTAGATCTGCATGGACAGGACTCGGGTCACGTTGGGGATGTTGCCGCCAATCATGAGGACGACCCCAAACTCCCCAATGGCGTGGGCGAAGGACATGACCGCGGCCGTCAAAAAGGCCGGCCTGGCCTGGGGCATAATCACGGTGAGAAAGGCGTCCAGGGCGTTGGCCCCCAAGGTGGCCGCGGCCTCCAAAGGTCGCTCTCCCAAGGCCTCGAAGGCGTTCTGAAGAGGCTGAACCACGAAGGGCATGGAGCAGATGACCGAGGCCGCGACTAGCCCGGAAAAAGTAAAGGGCAGGGTGGGGATCCCCAAAGCCTTAAAGGCTTTCCCCACTGGCCCCAAAGGGCCTAAGGTGACCAAAAGGTAAAAGCCTAAGACCGTCGGCGGCAGGACCAAGGGCATGGTGACCACCGACCCGATAAGGCGTCGAAAGAAGGTGTCGCCGCGGCTGAGCCACCAAGCTAACGGGGAGCCAAGCAAAAGGGTGAATAAGGTCGTGGTCGCCCCGAGCTTGAGAGACAGTCTAATGGCGTTTATATCGGCGTCGGTGAGCATTGTTTTGGATTATAAACTATTTTCCTGGCGGGTTGGGAGTTTTTTTGTTTTTTGGAGCTGAAACCGGCGAGAGCCGGCCCATAAGGGCCGCTCTTCGCCGTTTTCAAGTCCGGGGCCGCGAGAGAGGGCCATTTTGGGCCGGCATTAGGTTAAAGCTAGCCACAGGTCGCGAGCTTTTGGCCATGGCTAGCTTGCCATTAAGCTAGCTAACGCCAAGAGGGGCCTGGCGCTTAAGGCCAGCCTTGGCTTAGGCTAGTCTTGGCTGGCTAGGGGCTTTTAGGCTAGCTAGCCTTCTTCATGGGAGCGTCGACCTCTTCCAGCTCGTAGCCGTAGGAAAGGATGACTTTCCTGGCGTCGGGGTCGGTTTTGACGTAGTCGGCGAAGGCCTGGGCGGCCGCGCTGTCCTGGCCGGGCTTTAGGATCACCAGGTCTTGGAGAATGGGCGAGTAGAGGTCGGACGGAACGTTCCAAACCGAGCCTTCGGTCAGCTTGCCGTCCTTGCAGACCTGCGACCAGGCAATGAAGGCGATCTGCGCGTTGCCGCTCTCGGCGAACTGGAAGGTCTGAGTAATGTTGTTGCCGGTCACGATTTTGGACTCTAAGGTTTTGTCTAAGCCTAGTTTAGCCAAAACCTCGTAGGCGGCCTTGCCGTAGGGAGCGAGCTTGGGATCGGCCACGGCCAGCTTTTCGAACTGGTTTTTCTTTAAGACGTCGCCCTTGTCGTCGACGTAGCGCGGCCGCTTGGACCACAGGGCCAAGGCGCCCTTGGCGTAGGTGAAGCGGCTGTTGGGTTTGATCAGGTTTTCGGCCTCAAGCTTTTGGGGCGTGGCCGAGTCGGCGGCCAAAAAGACCGCGAACGGGGCTTCCTGCTTAATTTGGGAGTAAAAGTTGCCAGTGGAGCCAAAGGACAATACGGCCTTGTGGCCAGTCTTAGCCTCGAAGAGCTTGGCGATTTCTTCGGCCGGCTTGGTGAAATTGGCGGCCACGGCCACTTGGAACTCGTCGGCCTGGGCGCTCAGGCCGAAAGAAAGGGAAAAAGCGACCAAAAGGGCCAGACAAAGTTTTTTCATGAATCCTGCCTCCGCTAAACGATTAATAAATAGTTGAAAACGAATCCTGGCTTTTTGCGTCTCGTCGCCAAAAAAAATAGCTCGACCCGGCCAAAAGGCCCCGGTCGCGACGTTAAAAAGGCTCCGACTTAAATTCAAGATTTGGCAACGAAACGTAGCGAAACTAAACATAAACGTCATTTAAAGCTAAGTTTCTTGAGTATATACATTTTAAATCCTGATTGTCAACAGGTAATACCCTCAAAATCATCAATATTTTTTTGGAACGAAAAACGCGAGGCGCTAAGGGCAGGCGAGGTTAAACTAACCGGGTCGAGGGAAGTATTTTTTGACGAATCTTAATCTTCCGAGCGATTTCGTAGCCATTGAGCGGGGCTTAAATAGATCTGAACTGTTTTTTTTATGGTAAAAATTTTGGTAAACCACTGACTCTTTTTGAAGCATTATGATAAAATCGTTTTGGCCCAAAAAAAGCGTAAAATAATGAGGCTAGGGCTAGAGGCGCCAAAGCCGCCTCATTGGCCCGCCAATAGCCTCCGGCGCCCGCCCCTTTCGTCGGGTTCACGTTTAGTTGGGTTAAGGGCGGGCCATTATGGCCCAAGGGGTATTTTCGCGATTAGGCGAGGCAGGTTGACGATTTCAAGCTATTGATTTTTATTTTAAGGTTTTTATGGCTTTTGATTAGTCAATAATAGTTAGTTAAGTTTTTTCTGGTTTTTGGAAAAGCGTATTAAAACGGGACGCGAGTTGGCGAGGGGCGAGGCTAAAAAAGGCTTTCTGGCCTTTTTGGCCCCAAGGAGGCGGGCCCTCTAGCCGACGCGGGCCTTAACGAAACAAGCGGCCTTGGCCAAAAGGCCCGACTTTGGGGGTTTTTAGGGAAAGCCCCTTTAGCCGGGCTAAAAGGCCAAGCCTTACGATATTTTCCACTGGAGAGGGAAAAGCCGATGGACGAAAATTTGACCTTGACCGCCCAGGATGTGGCCGACATCCTGCGGATAGCCAAGAATACCGTGTACGAGCTGGTCAAGCGCGGCGAACTGAACCACTATAAGGTCGGCCGCAAGATGCGCTTCACTAGGCCCGACGTGGACTCTTACATCGCCAACTCGCGGTCGGCCAGCCGGCAGGCCGAGGGCGAGGCGAGCTCGGCTAGGGCCGAGGCCACGGCCCAGGAAAGCGGGTTCATTATCTGCGGCAAGGATTCCATGTTAGACGTCTTGACAGGCTACCTAGGACGCCGCTCGGACGTGGACCGACCGCCGCTAAGGGCCTACGTGGGCAGCTACGCCGGCCTCACCTCCTTGTACTACGGGGAGGTCCAGGCCGCCACCACCCATCTGTGGGACGGGGACACCAACCGCTACAACGTGCCTTTCGTCCGGCGGCTCCTGCCTGGGGTCCCGGCCGTGGTCATCCACCTGACCAAAAGGACCCAAGGGCTGTACGTGGCCACCGGAAACCCCCGGGGGGTCCAGGCCTGGGCGGACCTGCGCCACGGGTCTTTGACCCTCATCAACCGGGAACAAGGGGCCGGGTCCAGGGTCCTTTTGGACGAGCAGCTAAGGCTTATGAAAGTCAACGGCCGGATTATCCCCGGCTACGACCGGGAGGCCTTGTCCCATATTTCCGCGGCCGGGGTGGTGGGCCGTGGGGAAGCCGACGTGGGGGTCGGGGACATGAAGGCGGCCTCAATGGTGGAAGGGGTGGATTTCGTGCCGCTCCAGACCGAGCAGTTCGACCTGGTGGTGAGGAAGGAAGACTTTGACACCCCGGTGGTCCAGGCGATTTTGAGCGTCTTAAGGTCTAGGGACTTTCGGGAGCAGTTCCAGCACATGAAGGGCTACGACATTACCGACATGGGTAAAGTCCTCGCCGAAACCTAAAAAGGCATTTCGCTAAGGGGGCCTTAGAGCCCCTTAGCCGCGCTGGCCGCCCGGCCCCTGGCTCGTTAGCGCCCCTAAAGGGCGCTTGGTCGCCCGGCCCCTGGCTAAAGGCGCCTTTGCTTAAAGCCTTTAGAGTGTCGCCCTCTCTAGGCGAGGGGCTCGGTCTTGGCCAGGCCTCGCCTTTGGGCGGCCAAAGGCTTTTTGGCTTTTAAGGGGTCGCCCTTGGCTTAAAGCTCGGCGTTCTCGTCGGGCCTTTTTTCCTAAAAAGCGTTAAGTTACGGCCGGAACCGCGAAATAAAAGAAACGGACGAGGGCGGTTTCTTAGAAGCTTATCTTTATCGCCTAAAGTCGTCGCCCCTCCCCTTCGGGGGCTTTTTCGTAGGGCCGCTTTTTCGCCGCGGCGACTTCATTTTCTTAGGGTTTTCCCAAAAAAGGCTCAAGCCCCGCCGCGGCGGCTCCATTCCCAAAAGGCTAGCCTGGCCCTGGCTTGGCCATTTTGCGGTTAAGGGGCCGGGGCCTCTTCCAGAAAGGCTTCCTCAGGCGCTGCGCCCTCCGAAAGCCCAGGGCTTTGGTCGGCGACTCCTCTTTCCCCTTCCATCTCGGCCCGCAAAAAATCCTCCTCTAAGCTCGCGGTCATCTGGGTCTCCGAGATCCCCTGGCCAATGGTCCCGGCCTTGTAGCAGATCCCAAAGGCCCCGCCTGGGGCCAGCTGGGCGTCCGGCGGCACCTGAAAGTCGACGATGGGCCGGTCCTTTAAGGCTTCCTGGTTGTAATACAAGAAGATGGGCCCGGCCGCCCGGCCGCCCACCTCGCCGACGGCCCTAGGCTTTAGCTCGTCGGTGCCCAGCCAGACGGCCGTGGCCAGCTCAGGGGTAAAACCCACGAACCAGGCGTCCGAGGCGTCGTTGGTGGTGCCGGTCTTGCCGGCCACCGGGCGGTTTAAGGGCCTAACCGAGGTTCCGGTGCCCTGGGCCACCGCCCCGCGGAGCATCCAGGTCACGGCGCAAGCCGTGCCCGGGGAGATGGCCTCATGGAAGGTCGGCTCAAAGCTGGCCACCACCCGGCCGTGGCGGTCCTCGATCCGGGAAATGTAGCGGGGCTCGACCCTAACCCCTTGGTTGGCGAAGGCCGAGTAGGCCGTCAGCATCTCCGGCATGGCGATCCCGTGGGCCCCTAGGGCCACCGGGGGCGAGTGCGGGAGCTTGGCGGTTAGGCCCAAGTCAGCGGCCGTCTTGTCTAGGGCCTCAAAGCCGATGCGCTCCAAGATCTTTATGGAAATGAGGTTGCGCGAGGCCACCAAAGCGTCGTAGAGGGTCATGGGCCCTAGGAACTTGCGGTCTGAATTGACGGGCTTCCAGCGTCGGCCGGTCCACTGGTCGTCGATGACCACCGGCCCGTCGATCAGGACCGAGCCTGGGGTAAAGCCGTTGTCCATGGCCGCGGCGTAGACTATGGGTTTAAACGACGAGCCCGGCTGCCTTTGGCTCTGGGTGGCCCGGTTAAACTGGCTCTCCCGAAAGTCCCGACCGCCGACCATGGCCACCACGGCCCCAGTGGTCAGGTCTAGGCTCATTAAGGCCGCCTGGACGTCGGTGCGGCTCTCCAAAATGAAGGGCTCCACCGCCCCCGGGCCCTCGGCCTGGGCGG
>JAITIH010000228.1 GCA_031279525.1 Deltaproteobacteria bacterium
GTCATGGCGGCGGGTCCCTTTAGTGGACTTTTAGGCCGGGGATGGCCATTTTCTTTTCTAAAACGCGCAAGATGGCCGTGGCCACGGTGACCATGGCCAAGTAATAGGCCGCGGCCAGAAAGTAGCATTCTAAGTGCCGAAAGTGCATGGAGGCCACCATCTTGGCCTGGCCGGTGATCTCGACGGCGGTGACCACCAGGGCCAGGGAGGAGTATTTTATCAAGTAGATTATCTCGTTGCCGCAGCCGGGCAGGGCCCGACGGATAGCCACAGGGGCGATGATGGACCAGAAAGCCTGGGAGCGGGAGAAGCCTAAGGCCTGGGCGGCCAGGAACTGGCCTTTTTTGATGGAGAGAATAGCCCCCCGGATGTACTCCGATTGGTAAGCCCCGCTGCACAGAGTAAAGCCCAAAACGGCCGCCGCGAACGGGGAGAGCAAAAGGGCCCGCCAGAAGGGCGGGCAACCTAAGGGCTTTAGGTGGCTCTCGATGATGAGGGCGAGGCTGGGTAGGCCGTAGAACCACATGTCCAGCTGGACGACCAAGGGGGTGCCCCGGAAAACGGCTACGTAAAAGTTTAAGAGCCTCGAAAGGCTTTTGGGACCCACCGCCCGGCCGGCCCCCACCAACAAGCCTAAGATCACCCCCAAAACGGCCGAGGGGACGATGAGGCCGATGGATAGCCCTAAGCCTTTGTTGACGGCGGGAATGAGGATCTCCCGGTAAAACTCCCAGGTCGACATCGTTAGCGCCCGGTCACTTGGGCGAGCTTGGCGCAGAACTCGGCCGCCCGGCCCCCGCCGCCGGGCTCAAGGATCTTGGGCGGGCCGGCCTCCACCACGCGGCCGGCCTCCATGAAGATTATTTCCTTAGTCAAGTGGCGGGCGAAGCCAATCTGGTGGGTGGCCATGAGCATGGTCATGCCGCTTAAGGAGAGCTGGGCGATGACGTTTAGAACCTCGCCAATGAGCTCCGGGTCTAAGGCGCTGGTGGGCTCGTCCAGGAGCATGGCCATGGGGTCCATGGCCAGGGCTCTGGCCAAGGAGACCCTTTGCTTCTGGCCGCCGGACAATTGGGAAGGGTACAAGGCGGCCTTGTCGGCCAGGCCGACCCGCTCCAACTCGGCCATGGCCCTTTGGCGGGCTAGGGCCTTTTTCTGACCCTTGACCTTCTGAAGGGCGATGGCCACGTTGTCCCGGGCGCAGAGGTGGTCGAAGAGGTTAAAATCCTGGAAGATCATGCCGATCTTCTGGCGAAATTCGCAGATGTTCCGGCGGCTCATCTCCCTGGCCGACTGGCCATCTAGGAAAACGTCGCCGGAGTCCGGGACCTGGAGGAAGTTGACGCACTGCAACAAGGTGCTTTTGCCGCCGCCTGAGGGGCCGATGACGACTTTAAGGTCGCCCCGCTCCAGGGAAAGGGACACGTCGTCCAGGATGGTCTTGCCGTCGATGACTCGGCTGACGTGGCTGACCTCGAGTAAGGGCCTAGTCTCGCTCATGGGGATTTCGCCTTTTCCAAAAGAGCCGCCTCCTCCAAGGCCAGGTCCTCGGCCCGGTAGGCCTCGTGGCCGAGGCCAGGGACGCGGGTCTTGGCGTCCAAGGCGGCTAGGGCTTTGACGCCTATCCAAGTTAAGGCGAAATACAATAGGCCGGCCAAAAAGTAGAAGCGGATGTGGGCGAAGGTCGTCGAGGCCATGAAGCGGGTCCGGGCCATGATCTCCATGGTGCCTAAGACGTAGGCCACGGCCGAGTCCTTCAGCAAAATGGAGTATTCGTTGGACCAGGCCGGAATGGAGATCCTAATGGCCTGGGGCAGGATCACGTGGCGGGCCGCCCCTAGGCGGGTAAAGCCTAAGGCCCTCGCGGCCATAAACTGGCCGGGGGGCAGCGACAGGATGGCCCCTTTGAAGATTTGGGATTGATAGGCCGCGCTGGCCAGGCCCAAGGCTAGGACCGAGGCCATGAAGGGCGACAGGATAAGCCTGTCCTCAAAAACTTTTTGGTAAAGGTCCTCGATGAAGTCGAAAACCCCAAAGTAGATCAAAAACATCAAGACTAGGATCGGGATGCCCCGAAAAAACCAGACGTACAGCCAAGCCAGCTTGCGGATCCAGCCCGGGCCGTAGACCTCGACCGCGGAAAGCGGCAGACCCATGACCAGCCCTAAGGTCATGGCCCCGGCGATCAAGGCCGCGGTATACCCGGACCCGCGGGCGACGAAAAGCGCGGATTGCGAAAATTCGGCCAGGCTGGTCAGCGCGTCGGCGGAGATGAGGGCGGCGCTCAAGGCTTCCACAACCGCCCTCGAGCGCCGTCAAAACCCAAGAAATGGGCTGGATTAATGGATTTCACCGGGCTTATACTTCGCCTTTAAAACCTCCCAGTAGGGATCTTTCGTCAAAAGGGTTAGGCCCCTGTTCAAGGCCTCGAGCAGCTCCGCGTTGTCTTTGTTGACCCCGTAAGCGAACTGCTCCGAGGGGATCCCGGCGTCGCCGATGGATTTCACGGCCAGGTGCTTGATGACCTCGCCCGCCGGGGCGTCGTTTAAGACCACCGCCGCAATCCGGCCGTTGACCACGTCGCTGGCTGCGAGCTCGGCCGAGGAGTAGGCCGACAGTTCGTAGTTCCGGCCGTTAGAGCCGTTAGAGTCCTCCATGGCCTTGGCTTCCGAGGTTCCCTGCTGGACGCCGATTTTTAGGCCGCCGGTCAAGACGCCCTCGACGGTCAGGTCGGAGTCCTTGCGGACTAAGACGAGCTGTTCGACCTTCCAGTATGGTTCGGAGAACGCTATTTGGGCCGCTCGCTCGGCGGTGATGGACAGGCCCGAGGCCACCAGGTCTATTTTCTTGTCCTTTAGGCTGGTGATGATGGAGTCCCACTCCATGGGTTGGTGCCTGACCGTGAACCCAAGCCTTTCGGCGATCCAGTTAATGGCCTCAACGTCGAAGCCCGTCGCCTGGCCATCGGGGCCCATTAAGGCGAAGGGCGGGAAGTTAGCGTCGATGCCGTTGATGAAAGTCTTGCCGGCCACGTCGGCCATGAGGGGAGCGGCGGCCAAGGACAGCGCGAGGAAGGCGGAAAAAAGGATTTTTTTCATACAACTCACCAAAAGTGGAATATGAGCCAGGGGCGGAAAGAGGTCGACTTAAGCGACCTTCATGCGGGCGTTGAATATTGCGGCTGGCGGCGACTGACCGGCTAGCCTTCAGCTAGAGCGAGGCCAACCGCGCGTAGTTGGGCGATTGGCTCGCTTTAACGTTTTTCTGGGCCTCGCGGAGGCTACCTAAAACCTCGTTAAGCGGGTCGCCAGAGCTTTATCTCTTTTGCGACGATGGGGCATTATATTAAAAGGCCTGAATTTTGGCAAACTATAATTTTGGGCGTACAGGGCCAATAGGCCCGGGTTAAAGCCGAGAACCAGCGGAATTTGGCCGCTTGCCACCAAACGGGGACGCTAAAAAGCCAAAAAAAATGCTAAATGTAATAAATAAACTAAAGAACTTAGCATTATAATAAAATTTAAACACCATAATACATTAACTAATTACTAAAATAATTTTATTATGATTAACTAATTGGTCGAGCTTTGGCTTTCTACTCACAAAAACGGTCAATATTGAGCCTAAAAACAGTATTGTCTCCGAAAGGACTTTTTTATAGGCCAAAAGGGCGTTTGAGGGCCGGATCCTCGCGCGCCGCCTTTTTTCGCCGCGAAGAGCGCCGTTTTTTCCTAAAAAAGGTCGGTTTTGGCCGTTTTTGGGGGGATATTTCTGGGCCAGGGCCTTTGTTCGCCTCGCGAGGCTAGCCGTTTCGGTTTTAAAAGCTTAAAATAAACCAAAAAACTTTCGATCGACCTATGTCTTTTCCCTGGTTTTTCGCCATTTTAATTTTAAAGGCCAAAAAATGGACGTCGTCTCCCTTGCCGAAATAGAGGGTTTTTCCGTCGGCCACCAAGAAGACCCGGTGGCCCGAACTGGCTGCACGGTCGTTTTGTGCCCAGCCGGGGCGGTGGCCTCGGCCTACACGCCTGGGTTCGCCCCGGGCGGGCGGGAAATGGAAGCCTTAAAGCCCGCCGGGATGGTTCAGGCCATCCACGGCCTGACCCTTTCTGGGGGTAGCGCGTTTGGCCTGGCCGCCGCCTCGGGCGTGGTCAGGCGTCTTCTGGAAATGGGCGCGGGCCTCGACGCCGGGGCGATCCGAGTGCCCGTGGCGCCGGGCGCGGTCATTTACGACTATCCCGCCAACCGATCTAAGGGCCAGTCGCCCAACGAGCGAATGGGTTACGAGGCCGCGGTCAAGGCCAGCCAAACTCCCCTTTTAAGCGGCCCATTTGGGGCGGGCTATTCGGCTCGGTCCGGCAAATTGGGCGGCGAGGAACTTTCTAGCCATTCCGGGATAGGGGTTTTCGGGCTCACAAACCCGTCCGGCCTAAAGATGGCGGCTTTAGCGGTCGTCAATCCCTTGGGCAGCGTGGTCAATCCCTATAGCGGCGAGATAATCTCCGGTTTGCGGCGCCCGGGCGGGGGCCTGGCAAGTCGGGCGGAGATTCTGGCCGCCCTGGAAAGGGGCGGCTTCGATCGATCCGGTCGGACAGTCCTGGCGGTCGTGGGGACCAACGCCCAGATCGACAAGCTAAACGCCTATCGCCTGGCCCGCATGGCCGGGGCGGGGATCGCCCGGGCCATTTACCCAGCTCACCTCATGTTCGACGGGGACACGGTATTCGCCTTAAGCTCGGGCCAAGGCCCGGCGGTGGACATTTCCTATCTCGGGGCCTTGGGGGCTGAAATCCTGGCCGAGGCCATCGTTCGGTCCGTGCCCCCGGTCGTGGAAATAGACCCCGACCTCACGGATGAGTCAGGTCGACCGGCCTAAGCGCTAGGCGCGTTTTAAGCTTAAATTAGATTAAATCCGTTAGCGAATGGATTTTACCTTATGTTTAAATTGGCCTAAAGCTTAAGGCCCAAACTAGCCAGGCCTTAAGGCTAAATGGCCAGGCCGTAAGGCTAAGCGGAACCCTTTGGCGTGGCCAATGGGGATAGCCTTACGGGCGGATCGGGCCTTTTACGCTCGGCCAACTTTTTTACGCCAAAATCGGCTTTAGGTTTAGCGAAAAAGACTTTGACCATGGCCCCGATTGAGGCCGCCTGACGGCGATCTCGCGTTTAACTGCGGCCTTAAAACGAATTTAATGGCTGATTTTATGTTTAATCGCCGGGCGAAACGGCTTTCATCGTCATAGAAAAGGTCGACGTCGCCACTAATCGTTTATTTTACCTTAGGCCGTCATTTTTTGAGGCCAGGCCTAAAATTGACGAAAATCGCGTATGGTTGAGTTTTGTCTCGTTTTGTCGAGATTTTAGGCGCGGTCGTTAGACCGCGGCGAAAAATATGAAACCGTCTTTATATTCTTCTCGCCTTTGGCTAATTTTTTAGCGACTATTTTAACGACTCAATTAACGATTCTTTTAACGACGATAGCTCGCGAGCCCGCCTCATTAAAAAATCGCGAGCCAAAAGCATATCGCCTTCCAGTTCCCTACCTGTTGCGCTTTGGCCGATCCATCGTCCAAGATCTAGTCATAAGCCCTGGCCGCGGCCAGGGCCTCGCCTACGGCCAGGCCTGGCCAAAGCCATTTCTCTGAGCGCCCTTTTCCGGCCCGGGATAACGGACGCGCGGCCTTAACTTCAGTCCAGTTAACGGCCGATTGGCCCTTCGCTTAAGAAGGCTTGAGGGAGGACGTTAATTTCGTCGCAAGGAAATTTTATAGATCGTCGGATGGCGCGAAAGGCCAAATCAATTGTGACTAAACGGTATAAAACGAATTCAAACCTCGCCGTCTATTGGCGACGACTTTTGGCTTTACGCCAAGGCCTATAGGGAAATGTCGCGATTTTTGGAGGCGCGATTTTTGGAGGATTGTCGCGGGTTTTTTAATCCGCGGTTTTTGATTTTTTTCTGGCTATATTTTTTAGCGCAGGGAGGGCCTCCATTTTTGAGGGCCTCGGACGAGTTAAATAAAACAATATTTGAAGATGGTTTCTATTGGCCCTGACGGAAGTAAATAAAATAGTGAAATTAAATTCTTGTTTTAATATTATATATCTAATTTATCATATTTTAATCATCTGTTTGTCATGATAGAGCAGCTTATCAAAAAAGATATTTAAAATTTACTAATTGCATATTATTAAAATCGCAGTTAAAATATTGATTGGGTTAAAAATTGAGTTAATATTACCATGTTTAAGAGACAATATTTGTAAAAATGGACGGCCTAAAGGGGGCGAAGATAGATTAAAGTGGCCTAACCGATGAGGCCCATTTTTGGAAAAATTAATCGGTTGGTTTTCCCATCCAGGAGCTTGAATCTTGCTCCCTGCTCGCAAACGTTCAAAAAAATTGGAGTCAAAGAAATTTCGAAAATTTATCGATAGAAAAAAACTCGAGAACCACGCTAAATTAATTTGGGTTCTTAAGGGAAATTTAGTTTTCCAAAAAGCCGAGGAAGGCAATGGGCTAGGAAAGGATAACTAACTGTTTTTATTGAGTTATTTAGGGATTTTGACAGAGGAAAATTATATCTTGACATTTAGTATTTTTTAAAGGATATTAACTTAATCCTGAAAATTTTTATTTTTTTTGGTTTTGGGCCAGGGGAGTCCTAGATCGGTCGCTTCTTTTGACCGAGGGGGGGGATTTTCGCCAAGCCCATCTTTTAATCCAGGCACGGCTTTTCCCCTAGAAGCCCTGGAGATTAAGAAAGGTGCATTATGGAACTAAAGTTAGCAAATCCGACTCCGTTAGGACTGATCAGTTTTGGTTTAACTACAGTCTTGCTTAGTTTTGCAAATGCCGGCTTGATAGCCAACGAGGCCGCCATCTTGGCTATGGCCTTTTTCTTGGGCGGCGTCGCCCAGACTTTCGCCGGGATTATGGAGTTTTTTAAGGGCAACACTTTTGGTTGCGCGGCCTTTACGGCCTTCGGGGCTTTCTGGCTGTCCCTCTTTGGCATCATGGTTCTTCCCTCTTTAGGTTGGGCCAAAACCGAGGATCTTAACGTCTTGGGAGTCTGGATTGGCTTGTGGGGAGTGTACGCGTTCCTGCTGCTTTTAGCGATTTTAAAAGGCGGTCGGGTCCTTACCTTCGTCTTCGTTACCTTGGTCATAGTTTTCTGGTCTATTTCCGCCTTTTATTTCACGGGCATCACGGCTATTCTGACTTTCGCCGGCTACTTAGGCATTATTTGCGGCGGCTCGGCCTTCTACCTGGGCGCGGCCATCGTGCTGGACGAGACCGCGGGCAAAAAGATTCTGCCATATTAAGAAGGTCATTTGGCTCCGACCTTTCAGTTTTGATAGCGCTAAAAGCCAATCGCTAACTAGCGCTGAAAAACCGACGCCGGCCCGATCCCTATTTGGGCGATCGGGCCGGTTTTTTTTGCCCGGCCTTAAGCCAAGACTTTAGGATACCGAAATGTCCCTTCTAGGCTTTACGGCGGAGGCCGTGGCTAAAGGCCATGGAAGGCTTTGGCTAAGGGGATATTGGGGGAGGCCGGAGGCGAAAGGCCGCCTTATCGCGAACGGAAATCTTAGGCCATAGGCTTTGAAGTGGGTAAATTCGCCAAATGACCCGGCGCCTAAAACGACGTAAATGTTTACATTATGCAATTAATCCGATTGAGCGATCCGCGGGGGAATGCGCCGCGCGGCGACGCTTTAAGGGGAGTCTTGGCTTTGGCGAGAGATGGATCGATTCGTCGAGCCGCCGTAGGCCGTGCGGCGCGCGCGGCGGCGAGGGAGGAAGGCGGCGGCGACCTTAGGCCTCCCACTCAATTTCGTCACGGCTCTCCTTTGGCGGGGGCGGGCCGGGCGAGGGGACGCTAGCTGGCCCGGGCGCCCACGGCGAACCGGCCCGGTCGAGCTTAAGGCCTTAGGCGAAACTTTTTGGGCGAATCTGGCGAGGCGGCCTGGCGGGCCCTGTTTTTTGGGCTAACCCGCCTGTAACCGCCTCCAGGCTTCTTCGGCTATGAGAAGATCCTCTGGCGCGTCCACTTCCGGGGAGAGGCCCTCGCCTACGGCCACCTGGATGGCCTCGCCTCGCTCCAAGATCCTAAGCTGTTCCAGCTTTTCGGCCGTCTCGAGGCGACCCGGGGGCCACTGGACGAACCGGCGCAAAAAATCGACCCGGTAAGCGTAAAGGCCAATGTGCTTAAAGCACTCCCCCGCGCCGTCGCGGTAAAAAGGGATGGGCGAGCGGGAAAAGTAAATGGCCCGGCCTTTGGCGTCGAAAACCACTTTGACGTGATTGGGGTTGGCGATTTCGGCGGGGTCGGCCAGGGGCACGGCTAAGGTGGCCACCGGGGCTGAGCCGCTCAAAAGGGCTCTGGCGAGTAAGCCTGGGTGCGCGGGGTTTAGGCAGGGCTGGTCGCCTTGGACGTTGACGACGACGTCCTCCTCGGCCAGGCCAAGGGCGGTCGCGGCCTCGTACAGGCGGTCGGTCCCGCTTTGGCGGTCCGGGGAGGTCATGAGGGCCTCGCCCCCAAAGGTTTTGACGGCCTTTTCGATTCTCTCGTCGTCGGTGGCCACCCAGACCCCGGCGACGTTGGGAATGAGGGCGGCCCTCTCATAGACGCGCTGGATCATAGGCCGCCCGGCTAAAAGGGCTAAAGGCTTGCCGGGAAAGCGGCTGGAGCCCCACCGGGCGGGGATAATGGCCACGATTTTAGTCATTAAGGCTTTCCTAAGGGCAAAAACGATTTTTCGCCCAATTAAACCTAAAGCCGGGGCGAAAAAAGGCCCAAGCCAGAGTGAGTTTCCAGGGTCTGGAATGGCTTGGG
>JAITIH010000240.1 GCA_031279525.1 Deltaproteobacteria bacterium
GCCAAGCCAAAAAATGGCCCTAAAAGGCTCTTTAGCTTAAGGCCAAGCCAAAAAATGGCCCTAAAAGGCTCTAAGACCGGGGGCAAGCTAAAAAATGGCCCCTAAAAGGCTCTTTAGCCTTAGGCCAAGCCAAAAAAATGGCCCTAAAAGGCTCTAAGACCGGGGGCAAGCCAAAAAATGGCCCCTAAAAGGCTCTTTAGCCTTTAGGCCAAGCCAAAAAAATGGCCCTAAAGGTTCTTTAGCCTTAGGCCTCTAACGACGTAGATAGGGATCTGGCCCCAATCCGGGCCGTTAACGCGTAAAAAGTGGGCTCTGGCCATTGGCCAAGCCTTAAGTAGCGACGCGGGCCTTTTAGGCTAACGGCTAAAGGCCCGCTTAAAATAATTTAATGAGGACCTAAAAGGCGCAAAATCGAGCGGCGCGACCGTAGCGTCCTCAGGCGGCCCTGGCTTAGGGCCAGCGGAGACATTCCGAAAGGGAAAGAAGTGAGTTTGGAGCATAGGCATTCGCCTTCCGACGGGCCGGTCAACTTGGTTCGACAGCTGGAGTTGACGGATAGGGAGTATCAGACTATCGCCGAGTTCGTCCATAAGGCCAGCGGCATTAACCTTTTGGACGGCAAAAAAGAGTTGGTTAGGGCCCGTTTGATTAAGCGCATCAACCAGCTGGAATTTAGGGATTTTAAAAGCTATTTTCGATTCGTGACCACCGACGCCTCGGGCGACGAGCTGGTCTTTCTGCTAGACGCCCTGGCCACCAACCTAACCAGTTTTTTTCGCGAGCCGCAGCATTTCGAGTTCATGAGCAAAACTTTTCTGCCGGAGCTGGAGAAAAGGCGCAGGCGGCCCGGCGGCGGGGGACCCAGGCTTCGCATCTGGAGCGCGGCCTGCTCCTCGGGGGAAGAGCCCTACACCATAGCCATGGTGGTGATGGAAAAAAACCACTATTTCGCCAGTGGCGGGGACTTTCGGATTCTGGCCACCGACCTGTCCACCAAGGTCTTAAACATAGCCAAAAAAGGCCAGTACGGCCCGGAAAGCGTCAAAAGCATCAACCCGACGACCCTTAAGTCGTTCATGGTCAAAACGCCGACGGAAAGGGGGCACGCCATCTACGCCATCGTCCCCCAGATTCGGAACCTCATTTCCTTTAGGCGCTTTAACCTCATGGATCCTTTGCCCTACAAGGGGCCCATGGACCTCATCTTCTGCCGGAACGTTATGATCTACTTCGATCGGGAGACCATTGGCCGACTGATCGAAAAATTTTATAAAATCTTGGAAGTGGGGGGCTACCTCTTCATTGGCCACTCGGAGAGCCTTTCGGGCCTATCCCACGACTTCCAGTACGTGGCTCCTTGCATTTACCGCAAAGTGGCCAAATGAAAGGCCAATAAAGGGCGGCTTGAGGGGCTATTTTGGCCTTGGCCGGCGGCCTTTGGCCCTCTTTTTGGGAGGAGCGCGAAGGCTTTGGTCCGCGGCCGTCATTGGGCTAAAGGGCGGCAAGGGAAAGCCAGCCAATGCGGCCTTAGCGGCCTGGCCTTGGCCGGTCGGCGGTTTTTTTAAAGGCTATAAGGAAAAGGGAAGGTCGCAGCGGCGGGCCAGAGGGCGACCCGCCCTAGGCCCTAGGCCCTATGCCCTATGGCCGGAACTCTTTTTTTTGGCGGCCAAAAAGCGAGCCAATTGTCTAGGCCTGGCCCTTAAGGGCGTTGGCCCTTCAGGGCCCAACCATTAATTACTGGCGGGGTTGTATGATAAAAGTCTTAGTTGTCGACGATTCGGCCATTGTCAGAAAAATCTTTTCCGAGCAGCTTTCCAAGGCTAAGGACATCGAGGTCATAGGGGCCGCTCCAGATCCCTACGTGGCCCGGGACATGATCTTAAAGTTGACTCCAGACGTCCTGACGTTGGACATCGAAATGCCGCGCATGGACGGGATCACCTTTTTAAAGAAGATCATGGCCTATCATCCTTTGCCGGTGATTATCGTGAGCTCCCTGACCCCTAAGGGCAGCGCCATGGCCTTGGAGGCCATGGACTGCGGGGCGGTGGAGGTCCTGGCCAAGCCCAGCGGCTCGTTTTCCGTGGGGGAGATGGGGGCCCAGCTAGCTGAAAAAATCCGGGCCGCCTCTAGGGTTCGGGTCATGAAAAGGGTCCCCACCGAGGCCGGACCCATGGCCAAAAGGCAGGGGGCCATCACCCAGACCACCAACAAGGTTATCGCCATCGGCTCCTCCACCGGGGGGACCGAGGCTTTGCGGGACATCCTAACGCGCCTGCCGGCCGATTCCCCCGGCATCGTGGTGGCCCAGCACATGCCGGCCAACTTCACCAAAGCCTTCGCCGACCGGATCAACACACTCTGCCGGATCCGGGTCAAAGAGGGCGAGGAGAACGACTCGGTGGTGCCGGGCACCTGCCTCATCGCCCCGGGCAACTTCCACATGCTGCTTCACCGCAGCGGGGCCAGGTACTTCGTGCAGGTCAAGACCGGGCCCATGGTTCATCATCAAAGGCCGGCGGTGGACGTTTTGTTTAAGTCCGTGGCCAAATACGCCGGGGCCAACGCCGTGGGGGTGATTCTAAC
>JAITIH010000253.1 GCA_031279525.1 Deltaproteobacteria bacterium
GCCTTGCCTTGCCTTGCCTTTAATATATGAGCCATTGGCTTCCGCCGGCCGCCTCGCCGCCCCAAAAGCCGCCTACAGTCCCCCGCTCGCCCTGGCCGCGACCATTATCTTAAAGCCGCCCCGGCTCCACCGCATTTGGCTAAAAAAGGCCGCTTAGCCTTTAAGCCGCGATAGCCTGAAATTCCTCCCCCTTAGCCCGGGCTTTTTAGCGCCTAAGCCAGGTTTTGGCCGGGTTAGGCGGTTTCTGTTATAATCAGCCCCGAATGGTTAAAGCGGTTAAACGCATCGTTCCGGCGCCTTCCTTTAAAGGCCGGAACCGGCCTTATTCTCATCAAAAGGACGCATCGCTCATGGGACGTTTAGGAACCTGGGAAATCATCATAATCGTGATCCTCGTGGCCATTATTTTTGGCGGCCGCCGCCTACCGGACTTAGGCCGATACATTGGCAAGGGCCTGGCCAATTTCCGCTCCGCCGTCAAGGAAGACGACAATAAATCCCCGCCGCCCGAAGAAGATCGGCCCAATGGCGACCAGCCCAAAAACGGTTAAGCCTTTTTCTTTGCGCCCCCGGGCCATAGGGGCTAGGGGCGGCCCTTGGCCCGCCCTAAAAGGCCTTAGGCCTTAAGCCTTTAAGGCCAAACGCGGCTCCACCCGCTAAGGCCCTTTTTAGCCTCGCGAAGGGCCGGGCCCCAATTAAGGCCAGCGAGGGGTCGCCCCCGCCAAAACTCCCCATTGGTATTGAAAGCCTATGCCTACCTTAATGATCCAGGGGGCCACCTCGGACGCCGGAAAAAGCGTTCTGGCCACGGGGCTGTGCCGCTGGCTAAAGAGAGGCGGCCACTCGGTGGCCCCGTTCAAGCCGCAGAACATGGCCTTAAACAGCGCAGTGACCGCGGACGGCGGCGAAATTGGCCGGGCCCAGGCCGTCCAGGCCCAGGCCGCCGGTCTTGAGCCGGTCTCCGACATGAACCCGGTCTTGCTCAAACCCAACTCGGAAACCGGGTCCCAGATCATAATTCAGGGCAAAGCCGTGGCCGACATGGAGGCCTGGGCCTACCATTCCTTCAAGCCCAAGGCCAAGGCGGCCGTCCTAGAGTCCTACCACCGCCTGGCTAAACAATACCCATACATCGTCGTCGAAGGGGCCGGCTCCCCGGCCGAGGTCAACCTAAGGGAGGGCGACATCGCCAACATGGGCTTCGCCGAGGCCGTGGACTGCCCGGTAATCTTGGTGGCCGACATCGAAAAAGGCGGGGTCTTCGCCCACCTGGCCGGGACCCTCATGGTCCTGGCCGAAAGCGAAAAAGAGCGGATCAAGGGATTCGTCGTCAACCGCTTCCGCGGGGACGTGGGGATCCTAAAGCCGGGCTTGGAGTGGCTGACCGAGTTTACCGGCAAACCCGTCTTTGGGGTCCTGCCTTACCTTTTGGGCTTTCACCTGGAGGCCGAGGACGCCGTGGACGGCCGCCAGGCCCCTAAAGACGACCCATTCCGGGTGGCGGTGCCCATCACCACCCGCATCTCCAACCACACCGACTTCGATCCCTTAAGGCTCCACCCGCAGGTGGAGGTGGCCTTCGCCCGACCCGGGGAAAAGCCCCCGCCGGCCGACCTGTACGTTCTGGCCGGCTCCAAAAGCGTCCGCTCGGACTTGGCCTTCCTCTTGGCCAACGGCTGGGATCGGATCTTAAAGCGCCACCTCCGCTACGGCGGCAAAGTCCTCGGCCTCTGCGGCGGCTACCAGATGCTGGGCCAAGCCGTCCACGACCCCTTGGGCCTGGAGTCCAAGCCCGGCTCGAGCCCGGGCTTAGGTTTACTGGAGGTCGAGACGACCTTAGAGCCGGAAAAGCAGCTGATTAACGCCGAGGCCATTCTCCACCTAGGGGCCGAGCCTCGGGTCAGAGGCTACGAGATTCACGCCGGGACGACCAGCGGCCCGGCCCTGGCAAGGCCCCTTTTGACTCGCCTGGACGGCCGGCCCGACGGGGCCGTCAGCGACGACGGTCAGGTGGCTGGGGCCTATTTGCACGGGATTTTCGAAAACCCCGAAGGGGCCCAGGAGCTGCTCCGCTGGGCCGGGCTGACCGAGCCTAAGGCCTTGGACTACTGGGCCTTGCGGGAAGAAGGCATTAACCTTTTGGCCGATACCCTGGAAAAGCACCTGGACATGGCCGCGGTTTTTAACCTTTTTAACGGGCGGTAGGGCCAACTTATGCCCGGCCGTCTCCCCGCCGACCGCCTCGCCCAAAACCTCGCCGCCTTAAAAAAGGCCCAGCCCGAGTATTGGGAGTGGCTTAACGCGGCCGACTCCCAAAACCTGGTCGAGCTGACCCAGGCCCTGGACGGGGCCCCCATCCTCATAGTCGACGGCCAGTCCCAAGACTCCCGCCGGACCCCGGAAGATAGGGCATGGGCGACCCTAAAGTCTCAGCTGGCCGCCGCCGAAGGGCCGGGGGACCTAGGGCCAGGGCCAGGCGAGGGGCTAAGGCCTAAGGAGGCGGAGGCCAAGGCGACTATAGAGGATCCCGGGCCCTTGGCGGGCCAAAGTCGAGCCCAAAGAGCGGCCTTAGGCCGGCCCCTATGGCTTTTCGGCCTTGGCAGCCCCTTGGCCCTTTGGCGCTTACTGCGCGAGACGAGCGCGGCCGCCGGCCCGGTCAACCTTTACGAGCCGCGGGCCGCGGTGGCCTTAAAAGGCCTTTCCGCCCTCGATTTTTCCGCGGCCATCGCCGAGGGGAACCTCGTTTTCTGGGCCCCCCAGGACCTCATTGACCGAGCTCCCACGCCCAAAAGCTTGCTTTTATTTCACCCCCCCTCGGCCCGAGGCCAAAAATCCCAGTTTGAGCGCCTGTCGGCCTTTCTGACCGGCCGCGACCGGCGGGCCCTCCCCAAAGGGCGGGCCCCTAAAATCTTGATCGCCGGGCCCCTTTCGGGCGGCCCAGAGTCCATGGGCCCGGCCCTTTTAAGGGCCGGGCTGGCCTTAAACTATCCCACCGAGCTTTTAAGATGGAGCGACGAGGCCCGGGATCTAGCCGGCCAAGCCCAAAAAGGGGACCCCGCGGCCGCGCGCGGCCTTTTGGCCCTGGCCGCCCTGGAGGCTAAGCGGGCCCTGGCCGCCTTTAAGCCGGACCTAACCGTCGCCCTGGCCCAGGCCCCCTTCGACGGGCCAACCGTAGTCGAGCTCAAAAAAGAATCCGACTCCCTCTTCGCTCTTTGGTTCGTCGAGGACTTTCGGGTCTTTGGCTACGCGGCCGAGGTGGCTCCGGCCTACGACCTATTTTTTCACATCCAAGGCCCCTATCTCGCCGACCGCGCCCGGCTCTGGGGCTTAGGCCGGGCTTACTACCTCCCGCCGGCGGCCGACCCAGGGCTTTTCCGGCCCCAAAGCCAGGTCCCCCTAAAGTACCGGGCCCTGG
>JAITIH010000305.1 GCA_031279525.1 Deltaproteobacteria bacterium
CAAAAACCAAAGAGGCGGTTCTGGCTAACACCGCCCAAAGTCGGGCCTCGACCATGTTAGTTAGGGCCTCCGTTAGAGAGGAAATTAATAAATTGATTAACTACCCTAAGTATTGAAGTTAGATATAATCATATAATTAATATTTTAATTGAAGATTTTTTACGTAGTTGATTGTTTAATAATTCATTTTATTTTTAATAATTTATTTCCAGTTTTATTTGCTATTTTTACTAAAGCCAACATAATCGGAACTTCCACCAACACTCCCACGACCGTCGCCAAAGCCACTGGGCTGCGCGTTCCGAATAGGGCGATGGCCACGGCCACCGCCAGCTCAAAAAAATTCGACGCGCTTATTAGGCCGGCCGGGGCGGCTATTTCTTGGGGAATTTTAAGCGCCCTACAGGCGCCGTAGGCGACGAAGAAAATCAAAAAAGTTTGAATCGTCAAAGGGACGGCGATGAGGACGATGTGTAAAGGGTTCTCTAAAATCACCCGGCCTTGAATAGAGAAGATTAAGACTAGCGTTATCAGTAAGCCTACCATCGTTAAATCGCCGAATCCTGGGACGAAAACGTTATTGAAATAGCCTTCGCCTTTGTTTTTAATGACCCAGTTTCGGGTAATCGCGCCGCTGGCCAAGGGGATGGCCACAAAGAGCGCGACGGACGCGAAAAGGGTGTCCCAGGGAACTTTAACGCCGCTTACGCCTAACAAAAACGCGACGATTGGGGCGAAGGCCACGAGGATAATCAAATCGTTGGTGGCCACCTGGACGACCGTGTAGGCGGGGTTGCCTTTGGTCAACCGGCTCCAGACGAAAACCATGGCCGTGCAGGGGGCCGCCCCGAGCAGAATGGCCCCAGCCAGGTAGTCTTGGGCTAAATCGCGCGGGATTAAGGGCTTAAAGGCGACGTCGAGAAAAAAGCTAGCCATGAAAAACATCGTAAAAGGCTTGATCAGCCAGTTGGCGACCCAAGTTACTAATAGGCCTTGGGGATTTTTCCCAATGCTTTTTAGACTTAAAAAGTCGACTTTTAACATCATTGGAAAAATCATCGCCCAAATTAGTATGGCGATCGGGATCGACACGTTCGCGTACTCCAATCGACTTAAGAACTCCGGGATAAATGGCAGGCCTTCGCCGATCAAAATTCCTCCCGCCATGCACAGAATGACCCATAGGGTTAGGTAGCGCTCAAAAAAACCTATTCCTCCCTCGTTCGTCTTTTCCATTTAGGCTCCTTTTTTAGGCCCGCCCTTAGGCTTTAGGGCGGGACGTTTTGGCGGCGGCCTATAAGGCCGCTCGAAAATCCCCCCGAGACGACTATGGCCAGCCTTCCCTTGTTTCGGCCTACTCCGCCCGCGTCTGGGGCCCGCCTTCTCGGACTCGCTTAGCCCTCCTCTAGGGGGGCTTTCCCAATCTGGCTCTTGGCAGAGGGCGTTTAAGGCCTCCCCTTCCTTCGTGACCGCGACCTCGGTAATTTCTATCAGCGTTTTTATGGCCTTGGCGCTGGCCTCCTGGTTAATGGAGTAATACGTCCATTTCCCGACTTTCCGAGCCCTCACGATTCCGCTTTCGACCAAGATTTTCATGTGGTGGGACAGCGTCGACTGCCCCACGAAGACTTTGGCCAACAGCGCGCAAGCGCATTTCTCGCCGCTTTGGAGGAGTTCTAAGGCCATTAACCGCGTCTCGTCGCCAAAAGCCTTGAAGATTTTCGCGATCTCCGCCCGTCGTTCGCTCATGGTTTCCTCTACATATCTATTTTTTTCGATATGATCATTTTAACCTCATATCTAAATTTGTCAATATGTTTTTAGGCTCGCCTTCAAACGGGAGCGGGCTATATTTTCTAGCTAACTTAGCTATTTAAAATTTGAAGTCTATAATTTTATTGAACGATCGACCTTAATTCCCCGTTATGATAAAAAGTTTTCAGGATTGGCTTTTTCCGGGAATTTTCCCCAGAGACTTGAGCCGGGACTATTTTTTGTCTAAAGAATTGAGGCGAGAGATCCATGGTCGAAAGAGGCGACGGCGGGAGATCCGGGGTCGAAAGAGACGACGGCGGGAGATCCTGGGTCGAAAAAGGCGAGACAGGACGATCCAAGGTTGAGAGAGCCGCCCCCTTAAGGGCCTTGGTCGGGAGAAAAATTTAGGGTCAGGAGCCTCGGAGTCGGGGAAATGGGGGGTGGTTAAGAGACCCTGGTTGGAAAAATCGCCGTTTAGGCCCGGCGGCCCCGGGGCGGCGGGCCGTCGCCTGGCGAGGGGCCGCTCTCGCTAAGCGAGCTTCGGTTTTCAACGGTCAAAAACGTCTAGGGCGGCCGCGCCTGGGCCATGCCGCCCGCTTTGGCCACTAGGGCTAAATAATGGTATATTGCCTTTTTCAGTTAAATCGTTTTTTCTGGCCGTAAGAAAGAAGCGGCCTTGATTAATTTTAGATTTTCGCTATCTTACGCATATCGCTCGGATTCCAAATTTCCTCTTCATTGTTTCATAGCTTTAAAAATAATTATATTTTTTTGGTTTTTAGGGTTTTTAGTCGCTATTAGCCTTTAACGAGTGTTTGTTAAAGTTTACCCCCAGATATCCCGGAGGTAAGGAGCAGTGAGTCCCCAGCCCACAGAGCGGTTTTCGTTTTTATTAGTTTTGATTTTGGCGGTTTTCTTGTTCCTGGCCCTCTTGGCGGGGCCAGCCTTAGCCCAGGTCGCGGCCCCAGCTCAGGGCGCCAATCCGTCCGCCGCCGACCAGGCCGCGGCCCCCGCGGCCGCGGGCGAGGCCACCGGCCCGGCCCCGGCCGCCGACTCGGCGGACCCGGTCCCGGCCGAAGAGCCCCCGACCGTCGACCCGGAAATCCTCCAAGCCCCGGTCGACGACAGTTTTTTGCGGCAGCTGTGGGAAGCCCGGGCCTCGGGTTTTTACAACTTGGCGGTCGAGGTCAGCAACTCAGTGGAATCGATCACCAAGGCGGGGTCTTTGAGCGACCAGCTGTCCTCGGCTAACCTAGAGCTGACCCGCCTCATGCGGCTGTTTCAGATTTCCCGGGCCTACCCGGCTCAGCAGGAAGACCTGTTAAGGCAGATGCGGGGGCTAAGGATTAAAATCAGCCAAGAGCTGAGCAACTTGGAGGTCCAGAAGACCCTTTTGACCCAAAGGCTGGAAGAGGCGGAGTCCCTAAAAAAGGACATGGCTGGCCTGGTGTTCGACGAGAAGTCGAACCTCGTGCCCAAGAAAAGCCTGGAAGAGGCCGTCAAAATTTTAGAGACCACCGACCACGCCTTAAACTCGGTCCTAGAACCGGGCCGCATCCTCCAGAAAAACTTGGACGCGGCCATCGCCAACATCGAAAAGGACATCCCCCAGACCTGGCGAAACTACTACTTGACCTCGCTTTCGGCCTCGGGCCAGGGGTTCGGGATCGCGACCAACGTGGACCTCATTTTTAAGTGGGCCAAATCCATGACCTCTATGTCCCTTTTCATTTGGCCCCAGACCGCGGCCGACCGGCTGGGGGCTTTGATTAAGTTTCTGGTGACCTTGGGGGTGGCCTCCTTGCTGGCCGAGGTGGCCCGCCGGGCCTTCGGCAAGTCCAAGCTAACCTGGAAAGAGGACTTGGGCAAGGTCGTCAAGGACAGCTGGATGTGGCTGGTCTTTGGGGTCGCCTTCTTAGTCAGCTCCTTAAACTCCTTAGGCGGCAGCTACTTGGCCTTAAAGCTCCCTGG
>JAITIH010000323.1 GCA_031279525.1 Deltaproteobacteria bacterium
ACCGGGGCTTTTTCGAGAAGAACAACCCCTACGCTTTGGAGGAGATGGGCCGCCGGCTGTTGGAGGCGGCCAACCGGGAGCTCTGGAAGCCCGATCCCGACCTTTTGGAGAGCCTTAAAGCCGCCTACTTAAGGCTCGAGGGGGTCATGGAGGAGCGGACCGGGACGTTTGGGGGCGAGATTCAGGGCGGGGCCATCGACATCCTGACCGCCAAGGACGTGGCCAGCTGGCGAGCGAAAATGGACGAGTTTAAAGCCCTGGCCGAGGCGGCCGAGGCCTAAAAAAGCCCTTAAGCCCCCCAAAAGGGCCAGCGGCCTCGCCTATGGCCCCTTTGGCTCCATTGGCCTATAGGCTTTTTTGGGGCTTTTTAGGCTTTAAAGGCAAGGCCATTTGGCCCGCGCGTTTATGGGCCTTAGCCAAAGGCCCTTAATTCGCTCGCTCTGGCCAAAAAAAGCGGCTATTTCCAGTTTTTGACTAGGACTTCCCCGACTTCGCCGCGGCCCGTTTTGTCGGAATTGATGGCCCTTTTGGCTTTGACCGGGACGATTTCGAAACGGCCGTAAAGCTGGCGGATAAAGGGCGCGTCGGAGTTGCTCAAAAGGCATAAGGCCCCCGCTTTAGCCCGGGCGGCGAAAACGTCGCGCAAGCGCCGTTGCTCGCTTTCGTCGAAGCCGCCGGCCTGGTAGTCGGTGAAGTTGGCCTTGTTGGGGCTATGATAGGGTGGATCGAAATAGACGAAAGAGCCCGGCCCGGCCGAGGCGACCGCGGCCTCGAAGTCAAGGCCAAGGATCTCGATTTCGGCGTCTTTTCGGTTTAAGAGCCGGTGAATCCTCCGTAAATTATGCTCGTCGCAAATTAACGGGTGGGCGTGGCGCCCGAAGGGCACGTTAAAAAAACCTTTCGAGTTCACCCGGTAGAGCCCGTTGAAGCAAGCCTTGTTCAGGTAAATCAGGCGAGCCGCCCTTTTCGCGTCGCTTAAGGCCCCAAAAGCCGGCCCGTCCCGGTCTAGCTCCCTTACCTTATAGTAATATTCCTCGCCGTGATTGGCCTGGTGCTCGGTTAAGGCCTCGACCAGCTCGTCGACGTCGTCCCGGATGGCCCGGTAAGCGGCGACCAGCTCTTGGTTATGGTCGCCGATGGCCGCCCGGCGAGGCGCGAGCTCGAAAAACAAGGCCCCCGCGCCCAAGAAGGGCTCGTAATACTTAAAATCGCCGATATTATTGGGAAGGAGCTTTAATATTTCCGGCAAAAGCTGGCGCTTGCCGCCGGCCCATTTGAGGAAGGGCTTAAGGGGCGGGCTATTTTGGCGAGAATGGTCGATGGCCAGCTCCTTTTCGCTTAGCGGCCGCGCGGTCCGAGGCCTTTTTAGCCTAAAGCTTTTTGGCCGTAAGGCTTCTTTCCGCCCCAAGGCCAAAAAAGGCCAAAAGCCTTAATAGCCGAGCCAAAAACCTAAAAATTTAAGCTAAACCCCTAAAGGCCATCGGGGCGCGGCCTTTAGACGAGGCCATTTGGCTAACCGCCCCATGGCCAAAAAACTGGTTTACCCTATAAAAATTTGGTTTGGGAATGAGTTTTGGGGGCCGCGTCGGGGCAAAGGGCGCCGCGGGGGGCGCTCTCGAACTTTGACGCTAATGGCGGGGACGACGGGATTTGAACCCGCGATCTTCTGCGTGACAGGCAGACGTGTTAAACCGCTTCACTACGTCCCCTTAAGCCGGTTGACTTAGAAATGTCGCCTTTGGGAATGGGGGCCTAAAGCGGTCAAGCCCCCTTGCGATTCGAAATGGGAATTTTACTCCACAATTTAAGCCGCGTCAAGAAATTTTTTGACTAGCTTTGGGCGGGTCAAAAATTCTCGCTCGCCAAAAAGGGGCCCTATAGAGGGCCGGCTAGGGCCTTTAGGAGGGATTTTGGGGCGCCCCGCGGGGCCCCAATTTTGGCGGGCCAAAGGGCTTTTTGGCCGTGCCGGTTCGACGGCCGGGCGATTCGACGGCCGGGCGATCCGACGGCCGGGCGATCCGGTGGCCAAATTGACGAGGATTGGACGGATTATTTGACAAATACGGGGCCTTTCGCCCAGAATTTAAGGGTCAGCCTAACGGCCGCTAAAAAGGCTATAAATGGGGCGGACGAAATTGGATGAGCGAAATGAACCTCAAAGAGATTAGGGCCAAAGCCAGGGAATTGGCTAAAGGGTCTTGCCGGGTTTGCCCAACCTGCGACGGCCGGGCCTGCGCCGGGGAGGTCCCGGGCATGGGCGGGACCGGGACTGGCGCGTCTTTCATGAATAATATCGCGGCCTTAAGGGCCATTTCCTTAACCCCGCGCTTGGTTCACCAGGTCCATTTCCCGCGAACCGAGACGGAGATTTTTGGCCTTAAGCTGAAGTTCCCCCTCCTGGTCGGCCCCATCGGCGGGATCGCCTTTAACTTGAGCCAGGCCATGGGCGAGGCCGACTACCAAGAAGCCATCGTCTTTGGGGCCGTCGATGCCGGGATCGTGGCCGGGACCCCGGACGCCGCCCCCATGGAGGTCATGGAGGTTGGCCTGGCCCAGGCCCGGGCCGTGGGCGACGGGCGGACCGTCCCCTTCATAAAGCCCTGGGAGGCCGAGCGGATTAAGCGGGAACTAGCCATGTGCCTTGAGGCGGGCTCCCGGGTCGTCTGCTGCGACTTGGACAGCGTCGGGCTAATCACTTTGCGTCTGATGGGCCACCCGGCCTATCCTAAAAGCCAAGACGAGCTAGCCGAGATAATTGAGGCGGCCCATAAAATGGGCCTGGCCTTCTTGATCAAGGGGGTCATGAGCCTGGCCGACGCCGAGGCTTGCGTGGCCGCCGGGGCCGATGGGCTCGTGGTCTCGAACCACGGAGGCCGGGTCCTGGACGGGGTCCCGGGCGCGGCGGCGGCCTTGCCGCTTATCGCCAAAAAGCTCAAAGGCCGGGTCAAGATCTTGGTGGACGGGGGGTTTAGGAGCGGGGTGGACGTCTTAAAGGGCTTGGCCTTAGGGGCCGACGCGGTCATGATCGGCCGGCCCTTCGCCGTGGCGGCCATTGGCGGCGGGCGGGAGGGGGTGGCCTTTTACGCTGAAACCCTAAGGGCCCAGCTGGAGCAGGCCCTGATCATGACCGGCTGCCCGGACGTGGCCCAGGCCAACCAAGATCTCTTGTGGCCGGGGCCCTCTCGCGATCTGGCCTAAAGCGAGTCTAAGGAAAAGTTTTTTAAGGCGGCCAAAAAGGCTAAAAAGGCTAAAAAAGAAGGGGGACTTTTGCGGATTCGAGGCCTAAATGGGGGGCCTCGGGCGGGGCCCAAAAAGAGCTCGAAAAAAAGCCGGAGGGGCCCTCAAAAGAGGGCGAAAGAGGCCTAAAGGGGCCCCATAGAGAGGGCCAAAAGAGGCCTAAAAGCCACCCGCCCAAAGCCCCCCCCAAAGCCCCTAAAGCCCCTTAGGGCCGGCTATTTTGGGCGGGGGGAGAAGGACTGGCAGTTCTGGCCCGAGACTCGGAAAACCTGAAGATAGGGCAGGTACTGGGACTTAAAACCCATGGCTCGGCAGCCGTGGGGCACGCGGGCCTCCCAGGTTATGTAATAGTGGCGGCAGCGGCGGCAGTCGCGTCGAGTGGGGCGGTTGGCCTTGGGGGCGGCGGCGGTCAATGGCCTCGGTCCCCAAAAAGGGCCGTGCCGATTCGGACGACGGTGGCCCCCTCCTCGATGGCCACCTGAAAGTCCCCGCTCATGCCCATGGAAAGGCCCTTTAGCTTTGGGGCCTTTTCGTCCCGCAGCCGCCTTAGAGCCCGAAAGTGGGGCCGCGACTTTTCCGGGTCCGGGTCGTAAGGCGGCATGGCCATGAGGCCAATGGGCTTTATGGCTGGGAACTGGGCGAGGCCAACCAAAAAGGCCGGGAGCTCGGCGGGGCCGATTCCGCTTTTGGCGGCCTCGCCCGAGACGTTGACCTGGACGTAGGCGCTTAAGGTTAGGCCTTTTTCCAAGAGCCTTTGGCTGAGCTTTTCGGCTAGCTCTAGGCTATCTAGGGAGTGGAGGCAAGAAAAAAGGCCCGGGGCGAAACGGGCCTTGTTGGTCTGGAGATGGCCAATGAAGTGCCAGTTGGCCTGGGGCAGGGCCTCGACTTTGCCTTGGGCTTCTTTTAAGTAGCTCTCCCCAAAGTCGCGCTGCCCGGCCGCGTGGAGGGTGGCCACCGCCTCGGCCGAAAAAGTCTTGCTGACCGCCAGAAGGGCGACCTCGGCCGGGTCGCGGCCGGCTTTTTGGGCCGCCGCGGCCATTTCCGCCTTGATAAGGCCTAACCGCCTTTGGGCGAGGCCTAAGGCCAGCGGGCCGTCGTCGGCTAAGGCCACTACTCTTCCCCTTTGATGTTGAAGTAGTAGGAAGGGTCGAACCCGGCCGTTTTAGGGGGGATGACCGCCTTGATCAGGATGTCCTTGGATTCCGGGCTGGCCAGGTCAAGCAACTTGGGCCGGGAGTTGAGCTG
>JAITIH010000328.1 GCA_031279525.1 Deltaproteobacteria bacterium
AGTTCCTCGCCGGCGTCGGCCGGCGGCTCGGAGAAGAGCTCTTGGTTAATGAACCCGGCCACCGCCCCGTAGCGCGTCGGCCTTAAAGAGTAGGCGGAGACGGGGACGCTTTGGCCTAAGCGGCCCTGGTAGGCGTAGGCGCCCTCGTTGGTCAGCTTGATTTCCTGGCCCACTAAGTAGCCCTCGCCCTTAAAGGTGAGGACCCTCGAGACCGTCAGACCCACGTTGGTCCGGGCCGTTAAGGTCAGGGCCTGGGTCCCGCCCGGACCGACCTCGACTTTGGCTCGGTCGGCCGCGAAGCGAAGGTTGGCCAGGTTCACCCGGCCGTCGCCGTTTTCCTGGCTCAGCCACAGCTCTAAGGGCCAGTCCCGTTTTTTGGGGTTGACCATCTCCAAAGGCCCGTCGGGGGCGTTGGGGTTGATCTTGTCCTTTAGGTAAGCGTTTAAGGCGAAGCTTTTGAGCCGCCCGCCGCTTTCCGAGACGATGGCCGAAAAGTCCTGGGTTTTGATCGGGACGTCTCTAGCCGCCCCCTCTAGGCTATCTTGGGCTGGGCCAATGGCCCAGGGGTCCGTTGAGGCGCCCGCGGGGGCTCCCGCGGGGCCTTGGGGGGCGACGGCTAAACCTGGAGCGCCCGCGCCGCCGGCCGAGGCCTGGCTAGCCGCCTGGGTCGGCCGGGCCTTGGGCGGCGGCGGGTAGAGGATGGGGTAGATGTAACTGACGATCATGAAAAAAGCCACCATGGCTATCATGGTCGCCAGGAAACGTTTTTCCATTAAAAGCTCCTAGGTTCGGTCAAAATCTTTCCGGCGGAGCCGTCCTTTTTTCGTCTTGGCGCGGCTCGTTTTCCAGTCGGGGGGTTTTCAAGGGAAGTTTTTTATCAGGCACCGGGTCGTAGCCGCCCCGCGCTAAAGGGTGGCAGCGGGACAGCCTTCTGGTCGTAAGCCAGACCCCGCGCCAGAAGCCATGGCGCCGGAAAGCCTCGGCCGAGTAAGCCGAGCAGCTGGGGTAAAATCGGCAGGCTGGAGGCAAATAGGGCGACAAGAGGCGCCGGTAAGCCGAGATTAATAAAAGGGCGGCCGCGGCGGCGGCCCGGCCCAAAAAACCGACCGCCCTTAATAAGGGCGAGGGGTTCGGGCCAATCGGCCCTCGGCCCGGTTCCGCCGGCGGAGATTCGATCATGGTAGGCTCGCGTTAGCGCTCCCTAACGAGGCGCGTCGGCCCCGCGGCCAGGGCCAGCCAAGGGCCGCGCGAATTTTCGGAGGAACCTTTCTAAGCGCCCCGCCTCGGCGGGGCTTGGCGGCCAAAGCGAAATGGCCTTTTGGCTGGCGACGAAAAGGACGTCCAAGCCCTCGGGCCACTGGGCCCGGTTTAAGCGAAAAAACTCCCGGGCTTGCCGTTTTAACCGATTCCTGGTCACGGCCCGACCAACTTTTCGGGTGGCCGTGACCCCTAAGCGAGTGGCCAGCCCCTCGTTGGGCCGGACGACCACCAAATAGCCGGAAAGGCGCGTCTGGCCCAAGGCCTTCGAGGCCATGGCCAGGTACTCGGCCCGTTTCCTTAGGCGGCGATCTTTGGGGAAGCCGAAAGCTTTTAGGCTTTTAGGCCCACCTTGGCTTAAAGGCCCCTTTTGGCTTAAGGGTTCCGATTGGCGCAGCGACCCCGCTTGGCTTAGGGATTCCGATTGGCGCAGCGACCCCGCCTGGCTTAGGGATTCCGATTGGCGCAGCGACCCCGCCTGGCGTTGCGGCCCGGCTGGCGATTGGCCCGGTTTCGCAGGCTCGGTCAAACCGACAGGCGAGCCCGGCCCTTGGCCCGGCGGCGCCTGATAACCGCCTGGCCGCCCCTGGTCCGCATGCGTTTTAAAAACCCGTGGGTTCTTTTTCTTCTGAGGTTATGCGGTTGAAATGTTCTTTTCATGGGCCACCTTATCTTCGGCCAAGGCCGGTTTTCCCGGCTCGCCGTTAAATCAAAACCGGCCTTTGGCCCTCAAGGGCCAGCTCCCGCGCCGCCAAAATCTCTAAAATCGCCGGCCAGGCCAGTTCAATGACAATATCAATCCGTTTCTATTAAAAAACCATACAAATATCAGCGTATACGACTATATTTCGAGCGAGATAAGGCTTATTCCCCGCGGGCTTTCTCTTGGGCCTCGGATCGGGTTTTGCAGTCAATGCACAAGGTGGTGACTGGCCTCGCCTCCAGGCGCTTATAGCCAATCTCGCCCCCGCAGGACTCGCAGACGCCAAACTCGCCATTCTCTATGCGCTCTAAGGCTTCCATGATTTTGGTCAAAAGCATCCGCTCCCGCTCGCGCAGCCGGAGGACGAAACTGCGGTCCGACTCAATGGAGGCCCGGTCCGTGGGATCCGGGCAGTTAACCGTCTGGTCGGTCATGTCGGCCACCGTTTCGTCGGCGTTCTGTAAAATTTCATTGCGTTGACTCAAAAGAAGCTCTTTAAAGCGCTTCAATTGCTCTTCTTCCATCGTCTCACCCCGGAAAACAACCAGCTAAGCCCTAAAGCGGGAGTGGGCGGCCGGATAATAGTATTTCTAATAAAATACTTATGCGGTCTTTTCAAAATAATAAAGATTAACTGCGTTTAAGTTAATAATTAAACAATGGTTTTTCAGAATGAAATAACCACCTAATTATCGCGCGCTCTGGCCCAGGGCCAAAACCGCTTGAATTTGGTACTTTAACAAATTATCCACCCTTTTGTAAAGAACTAGAAAATCGATTTCCCGCCTCCTAAGGCCCTGGCCGGGCGAGAGCCTTAGGGGGCTTTTGGGGAGTCTTTAGGCGGCCGG
>JAITIH010000026.1 GCA_031279525.1 Deltaproteobacteria bacterium
TGGGGCGGCCAGCCCAAAAGAGCCGGTTTAACGGGCGCGGGCCAAGGGGCCTCGCCCTTTAAAGCTTCCTCTGGCCAGCGGCTGGGGACCAAGGCCCCTAAGACGCGGTCGCCGATCAGCTTTAGTTTTTCGGCTTTTGGGGCCGCCCGGAAAAAGGGGTCCAAATAGAAGCCCAAAAGGGTTGGCCACTGCCTTTCGGCCTCGCCGGCCAAAATGACGTCGACGAAGGGCGTCATGGGCCAGGGGTTGGCCCAAATCCCCACCCCACCGGCGATGACCAAAGGCTCGCCAGCCCGCCGGGCTCTTTCCGGGTCGACCCGGCCCCGGGCCAGGATGTCCAAGGCCACCCAATAGTCGTTTTCCAAAGGCAAGGAGGCGGCCAGGGCGTCGAAGTCCAAAAGCGGGCTTTTGGTCTCCAAGGAGCGAGAGGGCTGGCCGGGCGGCGGCTGAAAAACCCGCTCCGCGAACACCCTCGGGTTGGCGTTCAAAAGGGAGTAGACCGCCAAAAAGCCCAAAGAGGCCATGCCGGTGGCGTAGTCGCCCGGCCAGATGAGGCCAATCCTAACCCGGCCGCCCGGCTCTTTCAAGATAGCGCCCTTTTCCCAAGACAAGAAATCAAGGGCCCCGCGACTGGCCCTCGCGCCCCCACCCGAGGGACGGCGCGCCATGGCCTTTAATCCGCCGGCTTTCTAATGTAGCGCGGACGCTCGTAATAGCCAGGGTTCTCGTTGACCGAGGGCTCCCCAGGGCGGGAGTCGCCCGGGCCCCGGGCCCGCTCGCCTAAGGTTCCTAAACCCTTACGGACGGTCCGGCGGGCCGCGGCCGCGTAAGGGCCGGGGGCCACGGCCGGGGGGGCCGGGGCCTTTTCCGGCGGCGGCGGCGGCGGAACCATCAGGTTAAAGTCGGGTTTGGGCGAGGGCGCGATCGGGGCCTCCAAAATAAGCCGCGGCGGGAAGGCCTTGACTTTCGGGGTCGGCCTTAAAGACTCGATGGGAAAGATCCTATGGGCCGGCCTTAAGGCCCGACTGGCCGGGGCCGCGACTTTAGGGTCGGTGGCTTTAGGGTCGATTTCTTGGTGGACGGCCGATTGGTTGACGACCGATTGGTGGACGGCCGATTGGGGGCCGGTCGATTGGGGGGCGGCTTGGGCCAGGAACGCGGGCCGGGGCAGGCCGGCGGCCAGGATGGTCACCCTAAGCGAAGACGACTCCTTTAAGCTTTCGTCCACGACCAGGCCAAAAAAGAGCTTGGCCCCGGGGCCAATGGCCCGACGGATCCGCTGGTTGACCTCCATGACCTCCCGGGCCAGGACTCCCTCGTCGGCGGCGATGTCGCAGACGACCGCCTGGGCCCCCTCTAGGCTCGCGCAAGCCGCCAAAGGGTTGTCCAGGGCCTTTCGCAAGGCCTCGGCGGCCCTCTTTTCGCCTTTGGCCTCGCCGTGGCTAATGATGGCCGGACCCTTGTGGCTTAAGGCCGCGGCCACGTCGGCGAAATCCACGTTGATCTCCCCGGGCGTGTCCACCAGGCCGACCACGCTGGCCACGGCCCGACGCAAAACGTCGTCGCCCCGGGCCAAGTTGGCCAATATGGAGGCCTCAGGGTCTAAGGCCTCTAATTTAGCGTTGTCAATGGCCAAGACGCTGTGGCAAGCGTCGTAGAGGCTATTTAAGGCCCTTTCGGCCAAGGGCCGACGGAAATCCTCGTGGCTAAAAGGCATGGCCACCACGGCCACCGTCACCGGCGGCCGGGCCAGCCCCGCTAAGGCCCGGGCCACGACGGGGGCCCCGCCGCCGCCGGTCCCGCCCCCTAAGCCCGCGGTCAAGAAGACGAGGTCGCTCCCGGCCAAGGCCTTTAAGACGTCCTCAAGGCTTTCCTCGACGCATTTGGCCCCGACTTGGGCCTGGCCGCCGCAGCCCTGGCCCTTTTTGAGCCAGGATCCTATTTGGATCTTGGTCGGGGCCAGGCCGCGGCGGAGGGCTTGGGCGTCGGAGTCGGCGGCCACGAAGGTTGGCCCGGCTAAACCCGACCTAATCATGTGGCTGACGGCGTTGCCGCCGGCCCCGCCTAAGCCGAATATCGCGATGGCGTGCTTTTTGGTTTTGTCCATAAGCCCTTAAGCTCTTTCGCCGGCCGCCCGGCGCCCCTAATTTTTAGGCTAAATCTGGCTAAGCCAGACTATTTCTTTCGCTGGTAAGGCGGAAGATCGAAAAACTCTCCCTTGGCGTAGACCTGCTCCACGCCCAATTTTTCGTACTTAGAGCGAAACCGCGGCCCCAAAAGGCCGTCGCCTGGCGGGGCAGCCGGCCCGCGGGCCTCGGTGGGCGTAAGGGGCAAAGAGAGGTTGAGGCTCTCCCGCCTTGAGGGGAGGACCGGGGCCAGGCGCCCGCTGGCGGCCGCCCGCTCGGCTTGGGCCGGCTCCTCGGCCATGGGGTCCAAAACCACGAAATCCCCTCTGGCGGCCCTTAAGCCTTCGGCCATCTCGCCCTCGGCCATCTCGCCTTCGGCCATCTCGCTTTCGTCTAGCTCAGCCTCTTCCAGGTCGCCAAGGCCCAAATCCGCCTCGCTAAACTCCTCGTCGCCCCAATCGCCCTCGTCTAAGCTCTCGTCGTAGTCGAGGCCCGTGGCCACCACGGTGACTTTTAGGGTTTTAAGCTCCGAAAGGCTCTCGTCTATCATTAGGCCGCTAAAGAACTCGACTCCTTGGCCAATCTCGTTATGGACCAGGCTATTAATGGCGGCGAACTCGCTGCTCGTGACTAAGGCGTCGCCGGTGACGTTGACCAAGACGCCCTTAGCCCCCTTAAGGGATCGGTTCGACATCAAAGGATTGGCGATGGCCGCCTCCAAGGCCAGTTGAGCCCGCTTGTCGCCGGAGGCCTCCCCGTAGCCCATGATGGCCGAGCCCTTTTTGGCCATGACCCTTGAGACGTCGGCGAAGTCCACGTTGATGACCCCGACTCTCTCGATGAGGTAGCTAATGCTGCCGACGGCCCGGTAGAGGACGTCGTCGACCTTTTCCTTGGCCTTCATGAAGGGCAGGTCCGGGTCCAGCTCGAAGATCTTGGCGTTGGGGATGACGATGACGCTGTTGCAAGACCGCCTAAGCCGCCCAATGACCTCGTCGGCCAAAGGATCCCGATAGTCCTCCCAAGGAAAGGGCCTAGTCACCACCCCGACCACTAAAGGCGGGTTTTCCCGTTTGGTCAAGGCCTCGGCCAGGACCGGGATGGCCCCGCTGCCGGTCCCGCCCCCTAAGCCGGCCATGAGAAAGGCCATGTCAGCCCCCTTTAAGGGGGCCAAGAGCTCGTCGAGGTTTTCTTCGGCGCAGCGCCGGCCGACCGCCGGGTCGCCGCCGCAGCCGTGCCCGGCCGCGGTTTTTACCCCCAGCTGGACCTTGAGCTTAGCCTGGCAAAGGTTTAAGGCCTGGAGATCGGAGTTGGCCGCGACGAAGATCGGGCCCTTTAGCCCGGACTTAACCATATAGTTAATGGCGTTGTTGCCGCAGCCGCCTAAGCCCACGACCACGATCTTGTGAAGATCCTTTGGGCCGCCGCCGTCGACGAACTCCAGCTCGCGGCCGGGATCGGCCAAAGAATCGATGGCCTTAGGAGTGAAACTGTCTTTGTCCATGGAACCCTACCTTTATGGCGCGGGCGGGCCGCCCTCACGCGGCCAAGCCAAGCCGACGGCCAGCGCCAATAAGCTGTTAGCCCTTAAAAAATGAGGCCAGGCGGTCGCGAATCCGGCCAAAAATGGATCTGCCGCCCCCTCGGTACCCCAGCGACTTAAGGTCGCCCCCCTCTTCCTGCTTGAGGCTAAAGAGGCATAGCCCCACGGCCGTGGCGTAGCGAGGGTCGCGGACTATTTCCGTAAGCCCCCCGATGTGGCCAGGCAAGCCCCGCCGGACCGGCCTTTCCAGGATCTGCCGGCCCAGCTCCGGCACCCCGGGCAAAAGCGACGACCCGCCGGTCACGACCACCTCGTTAATCCGCTCGTCAAAGCCGCTGCGGACGAACTCGTTGTCGATGAACTCCATTATCTCCTCGACCCGATCGGCCAAAAGGCCGCAGACCGTGCTAAGGCGCACCTTCTTGGGGCCCAAGTCGCCGATGGCCAAAGCGTCGATTTCCTGGTCCTTGAGCACCAAAGCCGGATCGCAGGCCCCGTGGCGGATTTTTAACAGCTCGGCCGTCTCCAAGGAGACGTGGAGGCTCTGGGCCAGATCGCCGGTCAAGTTGCCCCCGCCCATGGCCAAGACGGCGGTGTGCCTAATCCGGCTGCCCGAGTAGACGGCGATGTCGGTGGTCCCGCCGCCGAAATCCAAAAGGGCCACCCCCATCTGCCTTTCCCCAGGCGTTAGGACCGCCTCGGAGGAGGCCACGGACTCTAAGACGATGTCGGTGACCTCGAGACCAGCTTGCAAGGCGCAGTTAATGACGTTGTGCACCGCGTTGATGGCCCCGGTGATGACGTGAACCTGAACCTCTAAGCGCACCCCGTTCATGCCCACCGGCGGATCCAAGATGCCCGGCTGGTCGTCGACCTTAAACTCCTGGGTCATGGTGTGCAAGATTTCCCGGTCCAAAGGGATGTTGATGGCCAAAGCCGTCCCTTTGACCCGATCGATGTCCTTTTGGGTTATGGTTTTGTTTTCCACCGCGATCATGCCGGAGGTGTTGAAGCTGCTGACGTGCCCGCCGGCCACGCCCACGTAGGCCGAGCCGATGCGGCAGCCGGCCATCCTTTGGGCCTCGTCCACGGCCTGGCGGATGGAGGCCACCGTCCGTTCCATATTGGTCACGACGCCCTTGCGCATGCCGGTGGAGGGAGCCGTCCCCATGCCCCGCACGTCCACCCCGCCGGCCTCGTTGGGCTCAGCCACCAGACAGCAAATTTTGGTGGTCCCTATATCTAGCCCGACCAATAAGTCGCTGGACGACATAAAGCGTTGCCTCCTTAATTATCCCTATGGCCTTAGGCCCAAGGCCCCCCAAAAATTTTATTAAAGCTAAAATGGCCCTTTAGGGGGAGCTAAAACTAAAAGCGTTTAAACTATATCGTAAATAGCCGTAAAGACATTAAATTCTATGTTTTTTACGGGCCAGCGCCCAGGCTATCTTGGCCTAAATCGTCTGGCCCCGCCGTATTTGAAACCCAAGTAAGGCCCTTCGTTCCCAAAACGGCCCAGCCAGAGCGATTTCCTTAATTTTTGGCTCTCAATCGGTATTTAAGCCCTTATTGAAGTTGGCTTGCGATTTACTGTCGCATTTTATCGTATAAATTAAAATTTTACCACGTTTTTTTTATTAATCGACAAAATCCTAGGATTCCAGCCCCAAGGAGCCCCGAACGTAGCGCAAAACCACCCTCGGCGGGGTCTCCAGGTGGACGTCGGCCAGGCCAGCGGCCTGGCCGTTCAGCTTTAAAAGGGCCATGACCCGGCCGAGGCGGCGCAATTTTTCACCATAAGAGCCAAACCCGACC
>JAITIH010000032.1 GCA_031279525.1 Deltaproteobacteria bacterium
CCGTTTAAGGGCCCTATGGGGCAAGGGCGAGGGTAGGGCCGGCCAGGGACGGCGAAAGGGCGGGGGAAAAAGGCCCGTCCTTTTTAGTAGTTGAGCCCCACCTTGGCCCGGACGACCTCCAAGGTCTCTTGAGCCTTGGCGCTGGCCTTCCTGGCCCCTTCCCGCATGACCTCCCGGACGAAGTCGGGGCGCCTACCCAGGTCCTCGCGGACCGCCCGAAAGGGGGCGAAATAATTCCAAATGACCTCGACCAGGTCTTTTTTGACTTCCCCGTATTTAAGGCCTGGCTTTAAGTAGCGCTCCTTTAGCTCGGCCGTTTCCTCTGGTTTTAGGAAAAGCCTGGCTATGGCGAAGAGGTTACAGTGGTCCGGGTCTTTTAGGTCCTCCACCGCTCGGGCGTCGGTGACGATGGACATGACCTTTTTTTTCAGCTCGTCTTTAGGGGCGAAGATATTGATGGCGTTATTGTAGCTTTTGCTCATCTTCTGGCCGTCGGTCCCCGGAATGGTGGCTAAGCTCTCGTCGACGCCGGCCTCGGGCAGGGTGAAGGTCGGGCCAAAGAGGTGGTTAAAGGTCCCGGCGATGTCCCTAGTTATCTCTAGGTGCTGCTTTTGGTCCTGGCCGACCGGCACCAGGTCGGCCTGATAGAGCAGGATGTCGGCGGCCATGAGGACCGGGTAGGCGAAAAGGCCGTGGTTGGGGACCAGGCCCCGGGCAATCTTGTCCTTATAGGAATGGCTGCGCTCCAAAAGCCCCATGGAGGTGAAATTGTGAAGTATCCAGGTCAGCTCCGCGTGCTCCGGCACGTCGCCTTGGACCCAAAAAAGGCTCCTATCCGGGTCCAGTCCCAAGGCCAAAAAATCCATGGCCGCGTCCAGGGTGTTTTTGGCCAGGGCCGGGCCGTCGTTAATGGTGGTCAAAGCGTGGAGGTTGACGATGAAGCAGTAAAGCTCGCTTTTGGCCTGCCATTCGATCATGGATTTCATCATGCCGAAGAAGTTGCCCACGTGAAGGCTGCCGGAGGGTTGAATGCCCGAAAGAACGCGCATGGAAATGTCCTTAAAAGTTTAGGTCTTTAAAACGCAAAAAGGGCCCCAAAGCCAAAAACGAAAAAGCCCGCCATGGCCGAGTGGGCCGCCTAAGCTCATGGGCCAATGGCTTGTCGCAAGTCGCAAGTCGCTAGTCGCTAGTCGCTAGTCGCCCGGCCTTCCAAAAAAGGCCAACCAAGGCTCGCCCGGCTAAAGCCCTATGGCGGCCCTAAAGGGGCCTTAGGGCCAAAAAGCTTTGGCGGAACGCCAGAGCCAAAAAGCCCCGTTAAATGAGCCAAATGGCCCCTAGAGCCAAGGCCCTAGAAGGGCCTTAAGTTACGGGAAAAGGCCCTTTTTGGGGGCTCTTAAGTTACGGGGAAAAGGCCGGTTTTTGGGGGCTCTTAAGTTACGGGGAAAAGGCCGGTTTGACCAAGTCCTCGCCGCCTAAAAGGCCTCCTGGGCTATCCACGTCGACCATCCGCAAGCGGCCTAAGTGGTAAGCTAGAAGCTGGAGGGGAATGATGGCCACGATGGGCCTAAGCCGGGGTTGGACCGCCGGTAAGGGGAAAAAGACTTCGGACATGGCGGCCATGGCCAAGTCTTTTTTGGGGCCGTCCTCGGAAATCAGCCAGACCGGGGCCCCGCGGGCCCTAAAAGCCCGGATCAAGGCCAGGTTAGACTGGTCCGCCTCGCCGGAGAAGGCGATGAGGATGATGGGCGTGTGGGACCCGACCATGGCCAAAGGGCCGTGGCCGAACTCGCCGGCGGAATAGCCCTCCGCGTGAAAGTGGGCCACTTCCTTCAGCTTTAAGGCTCCCTCGTATGCCATGGGCAGAAGGGCCCCTCGGGCTAGGATGAAAACGTGGTCGTAGCTGGCCAAGGCTTTGGCCATATGGACCACCTTGTCCTCCAAGGTCAGGACGTAGCGAACCAGTTCCGGGATCCGGCCTAGGCTCTCCAGATCCCTAGGCCACTTTTCCTTCATCAGACCTCGGCTCTGGGCCAGGCGGACGGCCAAAAGGCCCAAGACCAGCGTCTGGGAGGTGAACGCCTTGGTGGAGGAGAGGGTGAAGACCTGGCCGGCCAAGGTCATGATGGACCCTAAGGCCGACTCGGTTAAAGGCGAGGGCGACTCGTTGACCAGGCCTAGGGTCACCGCCCCCCGAGATTTGGCCAGGTTTAAGGCGGCCAAGGTGTCTTGGCTGCGGCCAGACTGGGAAATGGCCACGGCTAAGGTGTTCTCGTCGATCAGGAGGTGATGACGGCCGGCCTCGGAGGCCGGCTCCACCACCGTGGGCAACTGGGTCAGCTCCTCGAAGATGTAGCGGGCCGTCATGCCGGCGTGGAAGCTGGTGCCGCAAGCCGTGATGTAAACCTGGCGGACCTTCCGGAGAGTCTGGTCGTCCAGGGGGGGGCGAGTCATCTTCAGGTGGCGGTTGGGCCCCAAATACTGGGTTAGGGTGTTGGCCAGGACTTTGGGTTGTTCTTTTATTTCTTTAATGAAAAACGGTTCTTTGTCTATGTCTTTCACGGATTTTTTCCGGCGTTGGCTAACTGGTTTAAGGTCAAACGCGCGACCTTTTGGGGCCAGGCTTTTAAGCTTTGCGTCTAAAAAATAAATGGCCGCTTACGGTCGCCGGCGGCGGGGCCGTAAGGCCCTACGGACGACCCGGCGGGGTTTATGGGGGCCTAAAGGGATCGCCCAGGCGTAAGACCGGGCGGGCCTGACTAAGACCCCTGGGCCCACCAAAGCGTTGGATAGGCAGACGTAAGGCCCAATGGAGGCCCCGGCCTCGACTCTGGTCGAGCCGGTCAGGACGACCCCGGGCCCTAAGGTCACGTCCTGGGCCAGGCGCACCGTGGCCTCAATGTGCGTGGTGGAAGGATCGGCCATGGTCACCCCGGCCGCGAGCCAAGCCGCGTTGATCTTGGCCCTTAGAATGGACTGGGCCCGGGCTAGGTCCAGGCGGTCGTTGACCCCTTGGCACTCGTCCGGGTCTGGGCTTTGGACGGCCGCGCAGCGATAGCCTCTGGCCCGAAACACGGCCACCGCGTCGGTCAGGTAGTACTCGCCCTGGGCGTTGTCGGGTTTGAGGTCGGCCAAGGCCGAAAAAAGCTTTTTAGCGTCGACCGCGTAAATCCCGGTGTTGATCTCGCCAATGGCCAGCTCCTCATCCGTCGCGTCTTTCGCCTCGACGATCCTGGACAGCCAGCCGGCCTCGTCCCGGACGACTCGGCCATAGGCGGCGGGGTCGAGCGGGCTTACGGTTAAGCAGGATAGATCGGCGGCCATGGCCTCGTGGGCGGCCAGAAAGTCCAAAAGCGTCTGCGGGGAAATCAGGGGCGCGTCGCCCGGCAAGATCATCGCCGGCCCGTCGAAGCCGGCCAAAGCCTCGGCCGCGGCGGCCACGGCGTGCCCCGTGCCAAGCTGTCGCTCTTGCCGAACGAAAACCAGACCCGGCCTAGGGCCGACCGAGGCCTCGACCGCCTCGGCCCCTACCCCGGTCACCACCGCCAAGGGGTTGGGCGACAAAAAACCGACCGCGTGAAGCACGTGGCTCAAAAGGGAGCGCCCCATGATCTCGTGGAGAACTTTCGGTTTAGCCGACTTCATGCGCTTGCCCTGGCCAGCGGCCAGGATAATCGCGGCCACGGCCGGTATAGCGGCCAGATTCGATTTGTCAGTGGCCTTTTCGGTCAAGCCCGCCTCCAGAATAAAAATTAAAAAGCCATGGCGCCTAAAGCCTAAAAGGGCCTTATGGGGGGGTCAATAAGGTTTACCCACGGGCGAATGATTTCCTTAAGCTTTAAGGGCCGCCCCGAAGGGGCTGGACTATATTAACAAAAAAAGCCCGAAATTGATATCGTCATTAGTCATAGCAATATTCTTATAGTATTATATCTAATAACAAAAAAAATATAAATATAAATTATATTTTTTATAAAATTAATTACTGGTATAGTTATTAGGGGAACTTTCGACAACTTTATCTCTTGACGGAAACACCTTAATATTAGAATCATCATTGGAATATACCAAAATGTTGTATATTGCTAACCACAAAATTACGCTAAAAATGGGTTTTTACATTGATATGAAAGAAGTTTTTAACATATAATAAATTATATATATAATAATTTATATGTAATTATCTTAAAATAGCAAAGAAAACCTAGATTGGCTCTCTGGGGAGAGGTCTTAACTAACATAGTAGAGGCCAGACTTTGGGCGATGTTGGCCAGAACCGCCTCTTTAGTTTTGGTCTTAAAAAATTATGAAGGGCGTGGACCAACTCAAGATGGTTTGCCACCTCAAAGTTTTGCCGTCAAATCCTAAAAAACGTCTATATGGCCAGTTCTTGAATCTCACCATTGTAGCCTGAAACAACAGTCGCTTCTAAAAAATAGTTGTTTCATGGGAAAATATTTATTTCACAGATAAAATAAATATCGCTTATTTAATATATTCAATTAATTTTAGGTGCTTTACAAAATAAAAAAATCTTGACAATATGTAAGAATAAAATTTTATCTAGTTATCGCTATAATATTGAATTTAGTTGTTTTTTTAAATACAAATTCTATCGTCTTTGAGGCAAAGTTTGATTTTTCGAGCGATCAAGACTTAGGCGTCGCGTTATAGACCAACCGTTAACGGTCGCCAGACTAATAGGCCTCTAGTCAGTCGCCGCCAGTCCGGATTCTTTGGCTATTCGCCTTTGAACGACTACCTTTTGGCGTATTCATTTTTTTGGCTT
>JAITIH010000048.1 GCA_031279525.1 Deltaproteobacteria bacterium
GGCCATGCGCACGGCTACCCCGTTGGCCACTTGGTCCAAAATCAAAGATTGCGGGCACTGGTAGACCTCAGGGGTCATTTCCACGCCCTGGTTGACCGGGCCGGGGTGGAGGACGATGGCCTCAGGGTGGGCCAGGGCCAGGCGCTGGGCGTTGAGGCCGTAGACCTTGGCGTACTCCCGGGCCCCAGGAAAAAGCAGACCCGACTGGCGCTCCAGCTGGATCCGCAAAAGGACGATGACGTCGGCCCCTTCCAAGGCCGGCTCCGGTCGGGCGTGAACCTCGGCTCCGTACTCCTCGGCCAGGCCCCCCACTAGCATGGAGGGCGGCCCGGCCACGGCCACTTTGGCCCCCAAGGTCGTAAGGCCAATGAGGTCGCTGCGGGCCACCCGGCTATGGGCGATGTCGCCGACGATGGCCACTTTTAAGCCCGCGACTCGGCCTTTGTGGCGGCGGATGGTCAAAAGGTCCAATAAAGCCTGGGTGGGATGGGCGTGGGCCCCGTCGCCGGCGTTTAAAACCGGGCATTTTAAACGCCGACCCAAAAACGAGGGGGCCCCGGAGGCCGAGTGGCGAACGACCAAGGCGTCTGGGGCCATGGCCTCGACGTTCTTGGCCGTGTCCAATAAGGTCTCCCCCTTGGCCATGGAGGATCCTGAGGAGGACAGGGACAAGGTGTCGGCCGAAAGGCGCTTGGCCGCGATTTCGAAGCTTAGGCGAGTCCGGGTGGAGTTTTCGTGAAAAAACAAGACCACCAGCTTGCCGCGTAGGGTGGGAACCTTTTTGATCTCTCGCTCCGAGACTTCTCGGAAGCTCTCGGCGGCGTCCAAGATGGCCGTTAGGTGGGCGGCGGAGAGGCCTCTTAGGTCGATAAGGTCCTTGGGCCAGGCCAGGTTTTCAGAGTACATGGGGCTCTCCTGTGGCCGGGGCGATGGCTTTATTGGCCAAAAAAAACCCCTTGACTAAAGGGGCGAAAAAAGGTGGCCCAAAGCGACGGCCGGGTCGCTAGCGCGTGGGCGAATAGAAAGCGAGGCATTTACTCGACCTTCTTGCCTAGCCGGTTAAAGCGTAGCCTTTGGTGAAAGGGGAGACTTTTGTCCGGGGTCCAGGACCAATAAATACGCCAGACCTTGCCCCGCAAAAGGGACGAGCTGACGCAACCCCAGGCCCTGGAGTCGTTGGACTGGTCGCGATTGTCGCCCATCATGAAATAGGCGTTGGGCGGGACGACGATGGGCCCAAAATTGCGATACGCGGCGGGTAGCTCGCTCATGCGGAAAAAAGCGTGAGGATCGGGGATGGGGGAGCCGTCAATGAAAACCTGGCTGGCCACGATCTCCACTTTTTCCCCGGGCAGCCCAATGACCCGCTTGACGAAATCGGTTTGCGGGTTGTCGGGGTATTTAAAGACCACGACGTCGCCCCTTTTGGGCTGGCCGACTTCGATCCAAAGGCCGTTGGTGAAAGGGTTCCTAATCCCGAAAGAGAATTTATTGACCAAAACCCGGTCCCCTTCCAAAAAAGTCGGAATCATTGAGCCGGAGGGGATGTGAAAGGCCTGGACGATGAAGGAGCGAATCAAGAGGGCCAAGACGACGGAGAGGGCGATTATCTTGCCATACTCCCAGACTTGGGCCGTCCAAGGCAGGGAAGCCTCGACTTTTAGGGCGTTCGACTCAAGGCCGTGGCCGGGGTTGGGCGCGGCGGTCGATGTGGATTTTTTAGATTTCCTCATAAAAGTGTATTATCTTAATAAAATCGCTAGCAAGCATTATTATTGAGGCGCATTTATCAAAGGGCCTTGAACCAAATCTCCGAGGGATTATAGACATTAATTTCAAGATATTCAAGGCTTTTGATTTAGATAAAAATAAATGTAAAGAGGTTTGTTTTTTATTTTTTATCAAAAAACCCGGGCGAGGGTTAGGGGAAAGCGGCGGCAATGGCCGTTGTTTGCCTTGAATCGGCGGCTGAGGGTATACTTCAGCCTTGACGCGCGCTTGAAGTTGGCCGTGGTCTCTTAGGGGCTGCCCCGAAAAAATGGGCGGGCCAGGCCTTACGGCGCGAAAGGACGAAAAAATGGCTAACGACGATCTCGATAAAATCAGCCTGGAAGAGGCGCGGGCCGCCCTGGAAGACCCGATCAAAGGCAGCTTAAGGGTCCTAAAGGCTTTGGGCCGCCAGCGGGACCTTTACCGGGCCCAACTGGAAAACGGGGAAATCCGCCTGGAAGCCTCCAACGAGCTGGAGCAGGTGGCCGCCGAGGCGGCCCTGGACGACTTCGCCCAGGCTTGCCAGGAAGACGGCGAGCGGGTTCCCAAGATTTCCATCGTCCGGCCCAAGGTCTTCGAGTGGAAACGGGGCTAGCCAAAAAAAGGCTAAGGGGCTTTTAAGCGACCCTTAGCTTAGGCCTTACGGCCAAAGCGGCGACCCCTAATGGGGGGGCGCGGAGGGGCCGGAAGGGCCGGAAGGGCCGCGCCTAAGGGCCAATATGGCCTGGCGAAAAGTGGGAACGTTTGCCCTACCCTTAGAAAGGACGAGGGGATCGGGCGCTTTAGAAAGGCCCTTTAGAAAGGCGCTTTTGGTAAGGTTCCTTATAGTAGGGGGCTTTTTTAGGCGCGGTTTAGGGGCCTTGGCCATGGCCTGACTCTTTAGCTTTAATTTAGGTAATTTTATCAAGAATTATCAAGAAAAGTTCTTAAAAAACCTTAAAACACATCTAGGGCCGCGGGTATTTTGGGGCTCTATTAATTTCAGGCGAATTTTGTTAAACTTGATAAATTGATCCATCGGCCGCCCTCAATTAACGCTTGTCGTTTGGCCGTTAACCTAAGCGGCCATTATTTAGTCTTGGAATTTTCCCAACTGGGCCTCGCTGGCCAGAGGCTAGTTTTGGACGGTTATTTATGAGCGCCTTGGACATAGCCCTGACTGTCGTCTTGTCTTATTTTTTAATTCGCGGAGTCTTTCGGGGCCTGGTAAAGGAAATAGTCGGCGTTTTGGGCCTTTTCGTGGCTTTCTGGGCCGCTAGCTCCTATTGGCCCTTAGGATCCGATCAGCTGACCCCCATCACGGACAACCCCACCTATCGGGGGGTCCTAAGCTTCATGATCATATATATTGTCGTCTATTTTCTCATCGGGCTGATCTCCATCTTCGTGGACAAAATAGTCAAAACGACCATCACCCCTTTCGTCAGCGGCCTTTTGGGGGCTTTTTTGGGCGTGTTGAAGGGCCTCGTCCTTTGCGCCATCATCCTGTCCGCCACAACGGCCTTCGTCCGCCAGGACCAGCCTTTCTTCCGGGAATCCTCGGCCTGGCCGTTTTTGACGCCCGTCTGCGAGCAGGTCAAAGATTGGACCCCGGCCAAATTGCGCCAGCTCATGGCGCCCCAGGCGGTTGGCCAGCCTATTAAGACCGAGGCCGCCCCTTTATCCGTCCAGACCTTGGCCCCGCCCACGGACTTTCAGAGCCTTAAGAAAATTTTGTCCGAAAGAGGCGACCTCGTCTCGGCCGGCTGGCTGGAAAAGTTTAGGAACTTGACCGGGCCCGAGGCCTTAGACCCTGAGGATTTAACGCGCTTTATCCGGGACCATCCCAATCTTTTTAAGGTCGCCCCCGTCATTCAGCCGCCGGCCGCCCAGACGCCGCTTCAGCCCTCCCCCAGCTGGCCCAGCCCGGCCGTCGATTAAAGCTTGGCCGAAAAGAGCTTTGGCCCCGCGCCCGGGCCCAGCCCCACGAGCCAGGCGGCCTTGGGCCGCCTGGAGAGCTTGATCGCGTCTTTGCTGGACCCGGAAAGGGGCTGCCCCTGGGACCGAGAGCAGACCGTCGACTCTTTGACCGAGGACTTTTTAGAGGAGTGTTTCGAGCTAAGGGAGGCCATAGCCTTAGGCCAGGCCGAGGGAGTCTTGGAGGAAGGCGGGGACGTGGCCTTCCTTTTGGCGTTTATGGCCCGCCTGGCCGAAAAAAAATGGTCGTTTGGCTTTAAGGAGATGCTGGACGGGGCGGTGGACAAGATGGTCCGGCGCCACCCCCACGTCTTTGACGAGGCGGCCAGACGCCTTTCGGACAGCGAGGGGGTCTTAAAGCAATGGCACCAGATTAAGCGCGAGAAAAAAGCCAGTTTATTGGGCTCCGTCCCCGTGGCCATGCCGGCCCTGGCCCGCTGCCATCGTCTGTCGTCTAAGGCGGCCCGGGCCGGCTTCGACTGGCCCGACCCGGCCGAGGTCCGCAAAGCCGTGGACTTAGAGCTGGCCGAGCTGGACGTGGAAATCGCCTTAGGCGACTTTAAGGACCCCAAAAGGCGCGAACGATTGCGCCACGAGTTGGGCGACGCCCTCATGGCCCTGGCCAATCTGGCCCGCCATTTAGGCTTTTCCGCGGAAAAAGCCTTGTGCGAGGCCAACGGCCGCTTCGTCGATCGTTTTAATCTCGTTGAGGGCGAGCTAGCCGAAAAAAACCTCAAACCCGAGGACGTGGGCCTGGCGGAGTTGGAGAGGTTGTGGGCCAAGGCCAAAAAAAAGCTCGAAAAGCCCACTTAGTCTCCTTGGGCTGCGCCAAAAACCTGGTCGACAGCGAAAGGCTTTTGGGTCTTCTGGGCCGCCTTGGCTTCGCCCCGACCGAGGCCGCCGAGGAAGCCGATCTCCTTTTGGTCAACACTTGCGCCTTCATCGGGTCCGCGGTCGAGGAGTCGGTTGAGGCCATCTTGGAGTTGGCCAATCTCCGAAAACCCGGGGCCAAGCTCGCGGTGGCCGGGTGCTTGCCAGCCCGGGACAAGCTGGCCTTGGCCAAAGGGCTGCCAGAGGCCGATCTTTTGGTCGGCCGGGCCGAGTACCATAAGCTGCCCTCGCTTTTGGCCGGTCTTTTTGGCCAAAGGCCCCTTAGACCCCAAGGGCCCTTTGAGGCCTGGGAACGGCGGGCCTCTGGCCCGGCCTTTCGGGCTTACCTCAAAGTGGCCGAGGGCTGCGACCGCCGGTGCTCTTACTGCGTCATTCCCTTCTTGCGCGGGCCTCTTTCCGCTCGGCCCTTAAACGAGCTCATGGCCGAGGCCGAGGGCCTGGTCCGGGCCGGAGCCTTGGAGCTGACTTTGGTGGCCCAGGATCTGACGGCCTGGACCGACCGGGACTTGGGCCTAGGGGACCTGGTCGAGAGCCTGG
>JAITIH010000121.1 GCA_031279525.1 Deltaproteobacteria bacterium
CCCCCGGAGAAAGCCAGGGAAACGCGGGCAACCTCCCCGGATGGGGGCCAGAGCGCTAAGGCTCAAATGGCCCCTATGGCGGAGAAGGCTCCGAGGGCCGAGAGCCCAAGCCCTAGCGGAGCCAAGTACGTCAACGCCGACGATTTGAGCTGTAAAAGCGGGGAGCGCGTCTCTTGCGCCCTGGCCGGCCGGCCGGTCGATGGCCTGGTGGGCGTAGACGACGCCGACGAGAGAGGGCGGAAATACCTCAAAACCCTGTATAAATTTTCCGGTGGCTATCCGACCGAGGTGGCCCTTAACCTTTTGCCCAACGGCCGCGTTAAAAGGATTGTCTCATTCGCGGACGGTTACCGGGAGGGCCCGACCTTAACGTATTACGACAAGGCCTCGCCGGAAGGCGACTACCTACCGGAGAGCCTGGTTTTTTACGCTAGAGGCCAACGCGACGGCATGAGCTTTAGCCTCGACGAGGGGGGCCGCCTTACGACCGTGGTCGACAGCTACTCCCAGGGCAAGATTAACGGGGTCGTTTGCTCCCTATACCCCGACGGCTCGGTTAGATCTTTGCAGGAATACGCCAAAGGCGACCCCTTAGGGCGGTCGGAGGAGTTTAGTCAAGGCGAAAGAAGCTCGGATTACCATTGGGCGCCGTCGGTCATGGACGACGCCATGAGGGAGATAGGCCGAGCGGCCCGGCCTCTGATGCGAGAGCTTCGGGCCATCCAGCGATGACTCCGCCGTCTTGGGGGGCAAAGCGGCTTTTGCGGCGCGCCTCGTTAACGCGGCGCAAAAAGCTAAATCAATTAAAATTTGTATGAAACCGGCTTGAGGCCTATCGGCCTATCCGGACGTCTGGCCTATCCGGCCTATCTGGAATAGTTGGCGCGGCCCTTTCGTCCGTTAAGCGACGCGCTTCCTTAAGGGGCCGACGGACGCGCGCGAAAAGGGGCGCGGAACGGGCGGCTTTTTTGGCAAAAGAGATAGCGGCCTTAGGAAAATCTTAAAATTGGCCCGAAAATTTTTGAATAAGCCCTTCAGGCCATAAGGCCAGCGAAATGGCTGGCCAACTAAGGCCCTTAGGCGAGAAAAAACATTCGCGCGCTCTTATGGCGCAAGGCTCCCGCCATCGCTGGCTTACGGCGATGGCGCTCTTAGCCTTGCTCGGCTTTGGGGACGGTGAAAATCAAGGCCGCAAGGGAGGTGTTGGAGACGATGGAGTAGGGGCCCAAGCCAAAAGGCACGATGGTGGCCGCGCCTGGGCGGAGGCGCAAGGTGGGAAAGGCCCCAGTGGAGTTAAGCCGGCCCTGGCCCTTAATGGGGCAGACGATGGAAAAGCGACCGCCCTTAAAGGAATGGAAGCTTGTGGTCAAGACGCTGGCCTCAAGGCCCGGCCCCTGGCCTAAAAGGGCCAGGCCCTCCTCGTGGGGCGGCTCTTTTAAGGCGATTAAAGGCGAGTCGGTGATTTCGACCTCAAAGCCCGGGGCCGGTTCGTAGTCCCAGGCGTCCGGCCGCCGCTTCCAGTCGTAGAGGGTTTTAAGGCCAGTCTTGACCAGTCCGACCTTGATCGCGGTTATCCCCGGCCCCTGAGCCTGGGGTAGGCCAGCGGGAAAAATAAAGCTTTCGCCGGGCTCGACCAGCCGCCGGCGCAACCGCTGGGGCCAGTCGGCCTCAGCGGGGCTCGCCCCGGCCCCGATCCAGGAGTCTGGGTCGGCCGCTAAAACCCGCCAAAACTCCGGCCCGCTTTTGGCCCTGACCGGGCCGGGCTTGTCGCCGGTCCGCTCCAGCCAGATCGTCCAAGGAATAGGCCAGCCCGCGGGGCTAGGGGGATCGATGAACTCCCGGCCCCAATTCTGGCTGATTTGATGGATGGGCTTGTCGGCTAAAGGGCCGTGGGCCACGCGCGAGGTTAGGCCGAAATCGCGGATGGCCAAAAAGATTTCGCCCCAGTTGGCCTGGGAGTCGGACGGGTAAAAAATAGAGGATTGACGGCTGCCCCAGGGTTTTTCGGCCATGATAGGAACGAGGCTTAACGGGTGGATCTGGTTTTTAATTTCTCCCAGCATTGCGGTCCTTGAGGGGCGGCCCCTCGAAAATAGGGTAGGCGAGTCGATCTAGGGCCGATTTAACGTTAATAGGACAAACACCCAAAATAGCGCCACTTTTTAAAAAAGTCCAAACTCGCGGCCGCAGGCCCCTTAAAGGGCCTTACGCGTCTGGGCCACCGGCTTTGGGGGGGCGCCTTTCTAGGGGCTTTGGCGAGCCTAAAGGCGCTCGCCCCGCCAAAAGGCCGGCCTGGCTTTAGGGGCAGCCAAAAGCCGCCCGGGCCTCGCCGTCGTCGCCCTGGCCGGGAGCCGTCAAAGCCAACAAGATATAATTTGAGTATATATATTTAAATTAATAATATATTTACTCTAATATGGTTATTTTATTGTTGAATAGCTGATTTTTGTTTGTTTTCCACGACAGGCAATCGTCAACGTTAAAATATACCGATAGGACGTTTTCCAGTCGGGCCTTAAGGAGGCTAATTGCCAAAATTCGAAAGTCACGTGGCGGCCGCGGCTTTAACCTCGGCCGTGGGGGTGGCCGTGGGATCGATAATGTTCGAATGGGATAAAGCCGCCTCTTCCCTGGCTTTTTTCGCCGGCGTTTCCGGGGGCATGGTCCCGGACCTCGACTGCGACGTCTCCAAGCCCCGGCGTTTGGCCGGCGTTTTCGTGGGCTTGGGCTGCGCGGCCATGGTCGTGGGGTTCGTCTCCGGGCCGGGAAGTTTGTTAAAGCGGCCCTGGCCAGCCGAGCACGTCGTTTTGGCGGCGGCGGGGGCTTTTTTCCTTTTTAACGCGATCTTTATGGAGATCTTAAGGACCAGGACCAAGCACCGGGGGCTTTTCCACAGCTTGGCCACGCCGTTTTTGTACGCTGGCTTGTGGAGTTGCTGCGTGGCCGGCCAAGGCGGCCGGGCCATTATGGCGGTCTGGTT
>JAITIH010000133.1 GCA_031279525.1 Deltaproteobacteria bacterium
TCGGCCACCTAAAGCCTACGCGACTATCTCTGGGCATCCCGGACTTCCCGTAAAATTTTAGCCGCCGGGGCCACGTTGGGCATGACCCTCAGCTGCTGGGTCTGATCGGCTGGCAGGAGATTACGGACGAAGGAGCTTCTGGTGACGTCGGCCGGCGGCCGGGTCGCGGCGGGCCGCGGCGGGGAAGCCGCCGGGCCGGCCGGCCGAGCGGGCGGGGCCGAGCTAGGGGTGGGGGCAGCCACTGGGACGACCGGGACGACCCCGGGGCTGACTGGAACGACCATGGCCGTTTGGGCGAAACTAGGTTCGGAGGGAACGCCGACTCGGGCGCCTAGGGCCCCGGGCCGGGCCGGGCCATGGCCGTTGCCGCCGGCGGAGACTTTAGCCTCGGTTTTCTTGGCGGCGAGGCGCGATAGGGCCGAGGGCTTGGAGGAGGAGGCCACCATGACCCCGCCCTTGGGGGCGCTGGCGATGGGCCGGGAGCCTATGGGAAAATTCGAGGCCGTGCCAATGGTGGAGGTCAGTTGGTTGACGTAGGTCCGCTCCAACTCAATGCGGTTCTGCATCATCTCGGAGAGGCGATTGCCAGACTCGTTGAGCCGCATAACCAAGGTGTCGATGATCTGCTTGGAGATGTCAGGGTAGTTCTCCAGGACCTCGCCTAGCTTATCGCCCGGGAAGACTTTAACGATGCTGCGGCCCTGGCTTTTGATGGTGGCGCTGCGGCGGGAGCCCACCAAAGAGCTCATCTCCCCGAAATAGGTGTTGCTCTGGGAAATCTCGGCGATGAGGTTCTGGCCCTTGTAGACCTCCAAGCACCCTTGGATGAGGCGGTAGAAGGCCGTGTCCGTGTTGCCTTCCTTGATTATGACGTCGCCGTTCTCGAAGATCTGCTCGTCCGGGTTCAACAGGTAGTGAGGCAAGCTCTCCTTTTGGATGACCGTCTTCTCCAAGACCTGATCTAAGGTCGTCATGCCCTGCTGGGCCTTTAAAAGCCCGTCTTGGCGCAGGGTCAGCATGCCTTCCTTTAAGGCGATTTTCCTTAACTGGCTTTCCGGGACCTTGGAGGCGATGGCGTCGGAGACCAAGGGGGTGTTTTCCATGACCTCGAAGACCCCCAGGCGGCCTTTGTAGCCAGTGCCCTTGCAGGTCGGGCAGCCGCGGCCCTCGTATAGCTGGACGGTGGCCACTTCCTTGGAGTCGAAGCCAGCCTCGACCAGCTTGTTTAAAGGGAGCTTTTCGCTCACGTGGCGGCAGTTGGGGCAGACCCGGCGCAAAAGGCGCTGGGCCGAGCAGACGACCAAGGCCGCGGCCACGTTGAAGGGGGCCACGCCCATGTCCACCAGACGGGTCACCGTGGAGGGGGCGTCGTTGGTGTGGAGGGTCGACAGGACCAAGTGGCCGGTCATGGCCGCCTCCACCGCGATTTCGCCGGTCTCGATGTCCCGGATCTCGCCGATCATGCAGATGTCTGGGTCCTGACGGAGGAAGGCTTTAAGGGCTTTGGCGAAGGTCATGCCCACTTCCTTGACCACGTTGACCTGGTTGACCCCGGGGAAGTTGAACTCGACTGGGTCCTCGGCCGTCAGGATCTTAACGTCGTCGGTGTTTCTAAGGTTTAGGGTGGAGTACAAGGTCACGGTCTTGCCGCTGCCGGTGGGCCCGGTGACCAGCAAAAGCCCGTTGGGCCGGTAGGCGGCCCGCATGAACTGATCTAGGTTTTTTTCGGTGAAGCCTAGCTTGGTCATGTCGACGTTTAAGCCGGACTTGTCCAAGATACGCAAGACCACCGACTCGCCAAAGAGGGTGGGCAGCGAGGAGACGCGGAAGTCGATTTCCTTGTTCTTGCCCAAACGCAGCTTAATGCGACCGTCCTGGGGCACCCGGCGCTCGGTGATGTCTAGGCTAGCCATGATCTTTAGGCGGGCGATCAAGGCGTTTCGGATCTCCAAGGGCAAGCGGGTGTGCTTATACAGGGATCCGTCCATGCGGTAGCGGACGTAGAACTGCCGCTCAAAAGGCTCGATGTGGATGTCCGAGACCCCGGTCTGGACCGCCTGGATGAGGATCTGGTTGGCCAGGTTGATGATGGCGCTGTTTTCCGCCGAGTAGGCGCTGTCGCCGGCGGCGTCCTCCTCTTTGGCGTCGCCAAAGGAAAAGTCGTCTAAGGCGTCGGAAATGAGGGCGCCAAGGTTATCGACCGTAAGCGGCCCGGTGTCCTCGACCGCGGCGTTGGGGTCTAGGGGCGCGAAAAAGGCCGCCTCCTCGGCGTCGCTGATCTTGTAATGGCTCTTAAAGGCCGCGACCAGGTCCTTTTCCGTGGTCACGGCCGGGACCACTTGGAACTTGGTCATGTTGGTCAGCTCCTCGACCACCTTGCTGTTGGTGGGCTCGAGCATGGCTATCATGACTTTGTTGTCCTTGACCTGATAGGGGATGACCATGTGCCGCTTGGCCACGTCGTAGGCCACGAGGTTTAGGACCTGAGCGGAGATCTCCCGGTCGGAGAGGTTGACCATCGGGTAACTGTACTGGCGGGACAGGACGCTGGGGATGGTGTTGTTTTCCACGTAGCCCTTGCGCAAGAGGAACCGGCTCAAAAGATCTTTGGGATGGCTGGACAGCCACTTGATGGCCTCTTCCAGATGGCCACGGGTGATCTGGCCGGCTTTCAGGAGATACTCGCCTAAAATCAGCTTGTAATTGTCCGAACCGTGATCCTTGACCGTGCCCGAGAGGGTGGATCGTCGCCGTGAAATCTCCGCCATGGGGGCCTCCCAACCAAACTAACTACCTACCTAAAGCGCGCGCCGAACGATGGGCTCAAAGGCGAAACAACCCCAAAAAAAAAGGCGTTTTAAACGAATGCGTCGTATTATGACGAAAAAACTAAGCCTGATAACGCGAAAAAGGCGGGTTAAGCAGGCTATTGCCTTACAATATTATTATACAGGAAGGCCCGGGGTTTTCAAGGGCAAACCTTTTGCCCCTTAGCCCAGCCAAAATGGCCCCCGCCTCCGTCAAAGGCCCTAAGGCCGGCCTTAGGGAGCCTTGACCGAGGCCCGGCCCCAGTGGCAAACTGGCCAGAGTCGGGAGGCGAGCCCCTGGTCCCAAAAGGGCCCGTTTGGGCCTTTCCCCCGCCTTACTTAGCTTAATTTGAGTCCTTGCCTTGCTAGTATAGCCCATTACCCTTTAAAGGACAACTCTTGGCCAAAAATCCCTCCCGTTTCGTTTGCCGCGAATGCGGCCGCCAGTCGGCCAGTTGGCTAGGGCGCTGCCCCGCCTGCCAGGCCTGGGACAGCTTCGAGATCTTAGCCCCGGCCAGCCCCAAGCCCTTAACGGCGGTCGGCCAGAAAGTGACCCTCTTGGCCGACGTCCCGGCCGAGGAAACCGCCCGCCTAGCCACGGGCCTAGCCGAGCTGGACCGCGTCTTGGGCGGGGGCCTGGCCCCGGGGGCGGCCATCCTTTTGGCCGGAGAGCCAGGGGTCGGCAAATCCACTTTGTTGCTGGAGGCGGCGGCCGGCCTGGCCAGGGCCGGCCGCCGCCTTCTATACGTGACCGGCGAGGAGTCGGCGGCCCAAGTTCGGCTCCGAGCCGAAAGGCTAAAGCTCGACCTCCGCTCCCTCCACGTCCTGGCCGAGACCGAGACCTCGGCCATCTTGGCCGAGGCCCAGGCCGGCCATTGGGACTCTTTGGCCGTGGACTCCATCCAGACCTTAAAAGTGGCCGAGTTAGGCAGCCCCGCCGGGAGCCCCAGCCAGATCCGGGAGTCGGCGGCCCGGCTGATCAACGTCGCCAAAGCCCGCGGCTGGCCCTTGTGGCTGGTGGGCCACATCACCAAAGACGGCCAGATCGCCGGGCCCAAGCTTCTAGAGCACCTAGTCGACACGGTCTTATACTTCGAGGGAGAAAGGGACCGCCCCTTGAGAATCTTAAGGTCTTTCAAGAATCGCTTCGGCTCGGCCAACGAGACCGGGGTCTTCGAGATGACCGGCTCTGGCCTAGGCGAGGTCAAGAACCCCTCGGCCCTCTTTTTGGCCGAGCGGCCCCACGGGGCCTCGGGCTCAGCGGTCTCGCCTATCTTGGAGGGCCGCCGGCCGCTTCTCATGGAGATCCAGGCCTTGGTCAGCCCCAGTTCCCTGGCCATGCCCCGTCGCCAATCCTTGGGGGTGGACCCAACCCGGGTCAGCCTATTAGCCGCGGTCCTGGAGAAGAAGGTGCGCCTAAAGCTCTACGACCGGGACATTTTCGTCAACGTGGCCGGCGGGGCTAGGATCTCCGAGCCAGCCGCCGATCTGGCCATCGTGGCCGCCTTAGCCTCAAGCTGGCTGGACAAGGC
>JAITIH010000242.1 GCA_031279525.1 Deltaproteobacteria bacterium
CGGTTGCCCGACTTCTTCCTAGACGAGCCCTTCCCGCCCCATAACAAGACGTTCGATCTGACTGACGAGGAGCTGGACAGCGTTTTGAAGTGGTAAGGCCAACCCTTAGCCGACCGAAAAAACCACTTCCCCGGCCCGGCTTACGCCGTAGCCGCCTAAAGCCAGGGCCCTCTCCTTAAACCGAGGGCCCCGGATCGTCTCCAAAAGGGCCTTTATCCTCTGGTCTTCCATGAACCGGGCCAAGACGACCAGGTCGTAGTCCTCCCAGCCAATGGGGATAAAGTCAAGGCCCAAAGCCCGGGCCGCGGCCAAGACCCCTAAGCCGACGTCCGCACGGCCGCCGGCCACGGCCGCGGCCACGTTTAGGTGGGTGCACTCCTCGTCTTGGTAGCCGCGCAAATCGCTAGGGTCGAGGCCAAGCCTATCTAACTCAAAGTCCAACAAAGCCCGGGTGCCGCTGCCTCTTTGGCGGTTGACCATGGTCGTCCCGGGCTTGGTTAGGTCGGCCAGGCTTTCGATCCCCAAAGGGTTGCCTTTTTGGACCATTAGGCCTTGCTCCCGCTCGACCAGGCGGACGGCCCGGACCGGGACGTTTGGCAAGTATTTTAAGATGGCCTCTTGGTTATAAACCCCACCCGAGCCCAACAGATGGCAGCCGGCCAAGTGGGCCGCCCCCTTGGCCAGAGCCAAAAGGCCGCCTAGGGAGCCGACGTGGGCCGAAGTTAGGCTTAGTCTTGGATCCTTTTCCCTTAAGAGACCGTCTATTATGGCCAAGGCGTTGTCGTGGCTGCCAATGGCCATGACGCTACCCTCGACGTCTTCCAAGGCCCGGATGAGCTCAACTTGGACCGGCCGCTCGGCCGATAGGCCCTCCACCGAGGCCGGTATTCTAATGAGTCCGTCCGCCCGGGCCAGGCTGGAGACGGTCCCCGCTCCCCGGGGCAAGGGGACGGCCACGAGATTTTCGCCCACTCGCCCCAGCTTGACCCTAACGAACTCCTCTAGCCCCGGGCGGGAGGGGAGATCCTGAAAGAGCCTCGCCTCGGCTTTAGGCCTTTGGGGCTGGCTCTGGCCTTGCCAATGGCGAAGCAGAGGTTGGCCTAAAAGCTCAAAGGCCACCGTGGCCGAGACCGGGTAGCCGGGTAGGCCCAAAACCGGCTTTCCCCCCACCCGGCCTAGGGTCGTCGGTTTGCCGGGCATGGCCTTAATCCCGTGAACCAAAAGCTCGCCTAGCCTTTCTAAGGTCTCGGCCGTGTAGTCGCGGCCGCCGGCCGAAGACCCGGCGCAGACGATCGCCAAATCGAAGGGCCCCTCGACGGCGGCGGTTAGGGCCTGAGCCAGCTTTTCGCGGTCGTCGGGGACGATGGGCCAGACGGTCAAATGGCCGCCTAGCCTTTCCACCAAGGATTTGACGATTAAAGAGTTAAACTCCGGCAGCTTCCGGCCGGCCTTTAAGTCCGAAGGGGCGATGGAGCCTAAATGGGCCATCTCCGATCCGGTGGGCAAGAAAACGACCTTTGGGGCGCGGAAAACCTTAGGGCGTAGGACGCCGGCCGCGGCCAGGGCCCCAATTTCGTAGGGCCCAATCGTCGTCCCCCGCGGGAGGACGACTTCGGTGGCCACCAGGTCTTCCCCGATCTTGCGAACGTTGCGCCAGGGAAAGACGGCTTCCTCGATGGTCACCGTCTCGGGGCCGACTTGAAGGTTCTCCACCATGACCACGGCGTCCGTCCCTTCGGGTATGGCCTCGCCCGTGTTGACCCAGAAAGCCTCAGAGCCCACTTTTAAGGTTTTTGGCCTGGCGGTCGAGGCCCCGTAAGTCGACTCGGCCTTGACCGCCGCCCCGTCCATGGCCGCCCCGGCGAAAGCCGGGGAAGACAGCTCGGCCACCGCCGCCTCGGCCAGGACCCGGCCATGGGCCTCGACCAAAGGGACGCTTTCGGCGGTTAAAGGCGAGGGAAAGGCCAATATCTTAGCTAAGGCTTCTTCGATGGGCGTTAACTTTAAGTAAACTTTTCTTTCGCGCAAAACTTGTCCTTCGCATTTTAAAGGCTTAGGCTTTGGCCAAGCCGGGGAAAAAATAAAACGCCCTAAAACGACTAGCGCTTAAACGGCCAGCCTACAATAGGCGAATCTCGGCCAGATCGCCCTCGGCCAGGCCCTCGCCGTCCTCCGGGCAAATGGCCAGGGCGTCGGCCCCGACCAAAGTCGCGATGAGCCCGCTTTTACCCAAGGCCGGCGCGGCCCACAGCTCTGAGCCCCGTAGGCTCAGCTTAACCCGAAAATAATCCCGCCGCCCCTGGGCCGAGGGCACGGATCGAGCCAGGCGGGCTTTTAAGCCGCCAAGCCACGCGGGCTCCTCGGCTCCCAGAAGGCGCCTAATTAAGGCCTTTAAAAATATTTCGGCCGTAATGAGGGCCCCGGCCGGATGGCCGGGTAAACCCCAAAGAGACTTTTGGCCCGCGCGCCCGAAAATCAAGGGTTTGCCTGGGCTAATGGCCGCCCCATGGGCCAAGATCTCGGCCCCTGGCCAGGCGGCCAGGGCTTTTAAGGTATAATCTTTCTGGCCGGCGGACGACCCGCCCGTTAAGACCACGGCCTCGGCCTCGGTCGCCGCCGCCCGGACTTTTTCGATCAACACGGCCAAGTCGTCGGGCGAGCGCCCCAAAACTTTGGCCTTTGCCCCTGCGGCTTGGACTAAGGCGGCGATGGCGGTGGAATTAACGTCGCGCACTTGCCCAGGCCTCGGCTCGTCGTCGACGCCGACCACCTCGTCCCCGCTGGCTAAGACGGCCACGACGGGCCGCCGCCGGACCAGGGCCTCCGTCTGCCCAAAGGCCGCTAATAGCCCCAGCTCCGGCGGCCTTAAAACGCGGCCGCTGGGGATAAGCTCTTGACCTGCGGCCGCGTCCTCGTCGGCTAAAATAACGTTTTCGCCCGGGGCCAAAGGGGCGACCAGCTCAACCAGCCTTCCACGGACCTCCCGGGCCCGCTCCAGCATGGCCACGGCGTCGGCCCCAATGGGGAGCGAGCCCCCGGTCCAGACCCTCGCGGTCTGGCCTGGCCCTAAGTTTAATTGGCATATTTGACCCATCTGGCTTTCGCCGATTAAATCTAAGGCGGCCGGCAAGCCCTCGGAGGCCCCGAAGACGTCGCGGGCCCGGACGGCGAAGCCGTCGACGGTGGACCGATCAAAGCCCGGGAGGTTATGCGGGGCCAAAAAAGGCTCGGCTAAGGCCCGGCCCAAAGCCGCGGCCACGGGGACTTTCTCCGCGGCCAAGGGCGTAAAGCCTTTTATCATTTCCAAAATTTGATCGACGGTCTTTAAATCCAAAAAATCTGTCATATAAAGCTCGAAAAAAGCCCAGAAAGCTGGGCGGGAAAAAAGCCTAACTAAGAAATAACCTTACTATAGACCATCGTTTTCGGAACTTTCAATTCCACGTCTCCCAGCCGGCCTTACGGCGTCGTTTTTGACTGGCCATTTTGGGCTCTGGCCGCTCTCGCCGCTGGTCGCTTTTGGGGCTAGCCATTTTTGAGACTAGCCGGTCTCGCGACTTTAGGCCGCCTTTCGGGAGGCCAGGGCTGGCCTGGGCGGCCAGCTCTGGCGGCCTAAGTCCCCCTTTTAGGAGAGGATCTGGCATGAAGCTTTTCGCGAAAATATTTCTCGGCGACGGAGATCTCTACGCTTTAGGCCCAGGTCGGGTGGCTCTTTTGAGGGCCACCCTTAAATTGGGCTCCCTAAACAAGGCCGCCCGGTCGGTGGGCATGAGTTACCGTTGGGCCTGGGGCCGCCTTAAGGACTCGGAAAAGGCCTTGGGCCTTGAGCTTTTAGCCTCGACCTCCACCAGGGGCAAAGCCCGTGGCCTAACGGAACAGGGCCGAGAGCTTTTGGATTGGTACACGGCCTTAGAGGAAAAAATCGCCGAAGTTCTAAAGGAATTTCCCCAGCCCGATTTTCTTCCTCCCGATAAGGGCGAAAAACCCTTAAAGCGGCCTCAGCTAGACTAACGTCATTTCATGGGAAAAGCGATGAAACTATCGGTCCGTCTGTCGACGACTTTAAGGGCCATGGTCCCTGGCTATCAGGCCGCGACGGGCCTTGAAATGGAAATGCCCAACTCCGCGACGGCCAAAGACTTAGCCGAAAAACTGGGCCTACCCTTAAGCGAGATAAAAATCGTCATGCTTAACGGCCGACGGGCCGATCTTGACGCCCGCCTAAAAGACGGCGACCGGGTCGGCTATTTCCCCGCCGTGGGCGGCGGATGAGCGCCTCGCGCCTTTGGCCCAGAAGCCTTTTTTTGACCTAAACTTTTGCCTCAAGGCGAGCCAACCGCACGCCGACCAATGGCGGCGACGCCCTTTGACGATGGCCGACGCCCTTTGACTATGGCCGACGCCCTTTGGCGGCTAGCCGCGACTTTTAAGGGGCCTTAAACCGCTGGCCGAGGCGGGCCTGGCTTTTGGCCGACGCTAGCTTAGCTCTAACCGACCCCTTCGCGCGCGGCCGAGACGCGCCTGGCCTCGCTCGTTTTTTTGGCCTAAACCTTTGGGAGGGAAAAATGGCGCCCGACCGTCCAGCGCTAAATCAAGAGGCGAGCTTAG
>JAITIH010000252.1 GCA_031279525.1 Deltaproteobacteria bacterium
GTCCTCCAAGATCAAGAGCTTGTCGCGATTTTTAGTGATGGCCGCGGCCAGGACCCAAAACCAATCGGCCGCCACGCCGGCCTCGGGCGCGCCCTCGGGGCGGTTATTTTTTCGCGTCATAGAAACCTATAATTTTTTAAAAGAGAATGACGATGTTAGGGAGAAAAATTCTGGGCCAACGACCGCCAAGCGCCACACGTAGCGGCCGCCGCCCGGCCAGCTTAAGCCTTTCAGCCCAGGCCGCCTCGGCCATTATAGCAAAAAATCTAAGCCCTTGGGGGCCTTAAGGCGGGCCAACCAAAGGGCTTTAGCCCGTTTTTTCGATCAATCAAGCGAGTATAAGGGAGAATGGGCGAAACAAAGGTCTCTTCCTGGACGGCGAAATGCCTAAGCTCACCCTGAATTATACAAAATAAGCTCAAATTTTAAATTGGAAAATCGCCCGCCTAAGGCGAAGCCGCCTCTTAGGGGGCCGCATGATTGCGTAAGACGTCCCAAGGTTAGTCGAACGTTTGATTCGATCGAATTTACGTTGGCGTAAAATTGGTTTATCGACTATAATGACTCAAGGCATAAAAGCCTAATCATCGCCTTTTTATCATACTTAGCTTTTTGGGGGAGCTTAGCCCTTTTTTAAGGCCTATGGCCAAAAGCGGCTCCCCCCAAAAGGTCGACCCCGCTTTTTTGGCGAGCCTATAAGCCAAAAAGCTTTTAAAAAACCTCAATTAATTTGGCGAACGTCTATCCATTATGGCCAGCCGCATAAAACTCCTCCCGGAAAGCCTCATTAATCGAATCGCCGCCGGCGAGGTGGTGGAAAGGCCGGCCTCCATTCTTAAGGAGCTTTTGGACAACAGCCTGGACGCCGGGGCCACCCGCCTGGAGGTGGACGTCGAGGACGGCGGCAATAAGCTTATCCGGGTGACCGACAACGGGTGCGGCCTCAATAAGGAAGAGCTTTTTATGTGCCTAGAACGCCACGCCACCAGCAAGCTTAGCCCGGACAGCGATCTTATGAGCATCGCCACTTTAGGGTTTCGGGGCGAGGCTTTGCCGTCAATCGGCTCGGTGGCCCGGCTGACCATGATCAGCTCCCCCTCCCCGGAAGGCCCCGGCCACCGGCTCCGCCTAGAGGGCGGCCGCCTTTTGGGCCTGGACCCGGCCCCGGCCAATCAGGGAACCGTCGTCGAAGTTCGGGACGTTTTCTTCAACGTGCCGGCCCGGCGGAAATTTTTAAAAGCCGAGGCCACGGAAAAGGCCCACCTTTTAGACGTGGCCCAGCGCTACGCCTTGGCCAGGGACGAAATAAGCTTAGTCCTTAGGGACAAAGGCAAAACGATTTTCTCCGTGGAAAAGCGCCAAAGCCAAAAGGCCCGGGCGGCCGCCGTCATGGGCCAGGAGATCGCTTTAAGCCTAAGGCCGCTGTCCTTCCAAGAGGGCGACTTGGGCTTCCAGGGCTGGCTGGCTGGCCCGGAGGCTTCCGCCCGGAACGGCTCTCTACTATTTATATACGTCTTGGGTCGACCGGTCCGGGATCGTCTCCTCGCTAAAGCCATCGTCCAGGGCTATGGCCGAACCCTGCCCACCGGGCGCTGGCCGGCCGGGGTCGTCAACGTGGAAATCGACCCTAGCCGGGTGGACGTTAACGTCCACCCGGCCAAGACCGAGGTGCGCTTTAGAGAGCCTGGCCGGATTTTTCAGGCTTTAAGCGATCTCGTGGCCCAGGTGGTTAAGGCCCCGCCAGACCTAGCGGGCCCAACTAGCCCCGCCCTAGGCCCGGCCTCCTCCAGCGAGGCCGCCTTGGAGCCGGCCCAAGGCCCAACCGGGGCCAGCGAGGCCGCCTTGGGGCCGGCCCAGGCCGGCGACCCAGACTCAACCGCGGCCTGGGGCGAGACCAAGCCGTGGCCTTTGGGGCCTAGCCACAAGCCAGAGTACGGTTTTCCCGACCGCGGGCCATACTTTAGGCCTTTCACCCAGCCCGGCGCCGGCCCCAGCCGGGGCCGAAGGCCAAAAGCCGGGCCCATCGTCCCAGAGCCCCCCGAGACCCCACCCTGGGTGGTCCCCCCAGGCCAGGCCGCCGGCCCGGACGATGGCCTGGCCCCAGCCCCCGCGGCTGGCCCCAGCCCCTTAACCCCGCCCAGGGAGGACTGGGTCATTGGCCAGCTAGGCCAAAGCTACGTCCTAGCCGAGGGCGAGGATGGGCTCATCGTCGTCGACCAGCACGCGGCCCACGAGCGGATCGTCTTCAATCGCCTCAAACGAACCCTGGCCAACCAGGGGTTACCCTGTCAAAGGGCCTTGTTCCCGGAGACTTTGGAGCTCTCGGCCCACCAAATCCTAGCCGCCCAGGCCTTAAGCGCGGGCCTGACCCACTTGGGCTTCGAGTTGGAGCCGTTTGGGGGATCGACTTACGTTTTAAAGGGTTTTCCGGAGATTCTGCCGCCTAGCCTCGCCAGCGAAGCCTTAAAAGAGATGCTGGCCAAAGCCCAAAGCCGCCTCAAAAATCTGGAAGGGGCTGGCCTAGAGGCCATTTTAGAGGAGATGACCGACGACTGGCTGGATAGCCTAGCTTGCCGGGCGGCCATCAAAGCCGGGGCCAAAATGAACGCCGCCGAAATGGCGGCCCTTTTAAGGGATCTAAAGGCGACCGAGGCCGGAGGCTTCTGCCCGCACGGCCGCCCCGCCGTCGCGATCATAACCTACCGCGAGCTTTTGTCGCGCTTTGGCCGAACCTAACCCGCCTTTAGCGCCCCTATCCGGCGAATTTAGGGCCTTACCTGGCTCTAAACGCTAACCGATTTAATTTAACACTCAGGAACTTCCGTTTAAAATTTTTTAGACGGCGCTTTCCTTCTAAGCCTATTCATAGAGCGGATAAAGTATCCGGCGCTTTCTGGACAAACGAAGCCGGCCCTTTCTGGATAAAGCAAGCCGTTCAGAACAGCTCGCTCACTTAGGTTTTCACTCTTCAAATTCTGGATCTTTCAACGAAAGCCTGCTGAAATTTACTTACTATTTGGCTTCCAACTTTTGCGCCTTTGGCGTAGGAACTAATTTTGATAAAAATAACTTTTTATAAACGACTATACGATATTTATTGGTAAAATAGACATTGAAGATAAATTATTATGGCCTACAGGCATGCAGACTTTTGAGGAAATTATAAGAGGAAATTTGATTTATGTTGATAAAACCATGTATTTGATCAACATGCTAGAAAGATTGACTAAAACTTGGTTTCACGCCCGTCCCAGGCGCTTCGGAAAATCCCTGACCGTCTCGTCTCGACCTTGGAGTCGTTTTTTTTGGCCAAAAAGAGCTTTTTAAAGGACTCGCCATTGAAAAAAAACTAGGCGAAAAATTATTCGCCCCTCGCCCGGTTATCCATCTGGACATGAGCTCCGTCGCCACGGCTGATGGACCTGAAGCCTTTAAGGCGTCTTTGAAGGATATAACCGTTAGAATGGCTAAAAATCAGGGGATAGAGTTGCCTTTGAATCTTTCGTCCAACACTCTATTTAACAACCTGATTGAAAGCCTTGCTCAAAAGACAGGCGCTAAAGTGGCGGTTCTAATCGACGAATACGACGCTCAGGTCACGGATCTTTTGGAAAAACCGGACCAGGCCAAAGAAGTTCGCCAATCGCTTCGCGAATACTACAGGCAGTTAAAAGTCTTAGACAAGTATATATCTTTCGTTTTTGTGACAGGCATCACTAAGTTTGTCCAAGGCGGTTTATATTCGGCT
>JAITIH010000302.1 GCA_031279525.1 Deltaproteobacteria bacterium
GGCCAGCCATCAAAACGAGAGTTTGCCTTGGTCGCAAACGTACACTCATGTCTCCCCAGCCATCGGAATTGCCTACTTGCCGCTAGAATGGTTGAAATTAAGGGTCAATTACACCAACAGCACGCGGCCTCCCTCGCCGCGCGAATTACTTCCGGCTCGTACGAGCCTTACAATTTCTGGGGCTATCCTTGGAATAAAGCCGAGAAGACCAATACTTACGAAGGCGGCCTGGACATAAATCTTCCTTACGTTAATTTCGCCGGCACGTATTTCTACTCGGAGACTAAAGATTACGTGTACCAGCACGCCAGCCCTGACGTCGCCCCTAACCCCGCTCGCCAGAGAGTTAGAAACGCCGATAATCAAATAAGGGCTGGGATTGAGTTGTCGATTAGCGCCAACGTGGCTGGGCTTTTGGGTTACGAGCATTTCGAGTTAAGGCCATATTTTAACTACTCGCACCTTCTTAAAATTGAAGAGCAGTTCCTTGACGGTTGGCACGGGGCCGGCAATTACGGGCAATGGATTTGGAGCGACGGCAATATTCCCAAGACCACCATGGGTGGAGGGATTCGGTTCCGCTATCCAGGCGTTAAACTTAGCGCCAATCTTAATTTTACCTATTGGGGCCATACCCCATATACGTATAATGGCGTTCTAACCGAGGCTCCAGGTTATACCATCGCCAATTTTAGCTTAAAGAAAGGGCTTATTGATTTTGGAAATTATGGCGACATGGAAATCCGCCTAGACGTCTCTAACCTATTCAATAAGGAATACGTCTACGGCAACCCCCGCAACGTCACTTATTACATGCCTGGCCGGAGCTTTTACGCGGCCCTTATTTACAATTTCTAGACCGGCTTAAGCCCGACGCGCGCGAGGCCGTGCGCCTAGGGGCTTATAGTAGCGCGAGTTAACGACATGATTGAGACTCTAAACGTATTTTCCGCCGGGGTGGCCTTAGCCGTGGCCACCCAGGCGGCGGAGCGATGGAACGAACGGCGGCCGGACTTTCCGGTAAAGCTCGAAAAGGGCGGCTCGGTCGTTGGGGTAAAGAGCCTTTTGGCCGGCGAGCCCTACGACCTTCTAATTTTGGCCGACGACTCTTTGATTGAGGCCGCCTTGTCGCCAAAGGCGACCTCTGGCTACGCGGTTTTCGCCGGCAATAAAATGGCGGTCGCGGCTAGCCCAGGCCGCTCCATCGACTCCAGCGACTGGCTAGTTAAGTTGACCGACCCTAAAGCCGTTTTCGCCCACTTCGACCCAAAAGCCGACCCGGGCGGCTATCGGGCGATTTTGGCCATGACTTTGGCCGATCATTACGAAAAAGGCCTTTCCGCCAAGCTTTTGGATCACCCTGGGCGCCTATGCCTGGAAAAACCAGGGCCGCCGGGCTCCGGCCCTAAGTTCGACTATTTCTTTTGCTACTACTCCATGGCCAAATCCAAAGGTCTTTCTTTCGCCGAGCTGCCTAAAGTCATGGATCTCTCGGACGATTCCTTAGCCGAGGTCTACGCCACGGCCGAGTTTCGGATCGACGAAGCCTTAACGATCCTCGGAGCGCCTATCGCCCACGCTTTAACGATTCCCCGCCGGGCTCCTCATCCCCAACTGGCTTACGAGTTCGCCCAGGAATTTCTGGCCAGCGATTTCGCGGCCTTTAATTTTACCCCCCGCGCCAAAGCCGTGGGGGCTTTATTGGATCCTGGAAAAGGCCAATAACCGTGTCTTTATCCCAATCCCAACCTCGATCCCTGGCCGGGCGGGTTTCGCGAATAGGGCTTCGTCAGGAGACGCTGGTTTATTTGGCGCTGAGTTTGGCCTTATTGGCCTTCATGGCCATAAACGTCGCCTTAGGCCGCAACTCGATCCCCATTAGCGAGATCGTCAATTTAATTTGGCTGAAGATAAACGGCCAGGTCTTGGACCCGACTTATCGTCGCTGGGAAGTGGTTCTTTTCAACATTAGGTTGCCTCGCATCTTCATGGCCTTTTTAGTGGGGGCGGCTTTGTCCTTAGCCGGGGCCGCTTACCAGGCCCTTTTCCGCAATCCCATGGTGGCCCCGGACATTTTAGGGGTTTCCAGCGGGGCCGGGGTGGGGGCCTCTTTGGCCATCGTTTGGGGGATGCCCACCATAGGGCTTCATCTGATGGCCTTTTTTTTCGGCTTGGGGGCGGTCTTTTTAGTTCTTTTCGTGTCACACGTCGTTGGCCGCGGCAAATCCCTTTTGGTCCTCATACTGGTTGGGGTGGTGGTCTCCGCCCTTTTTGGGGCTTTAGGCTCTTTCATCAAGTACGTTAGCTCCGACGACTCGACTTTGACGGCCATGGTCTTATGGCTTATGGGCAGTTTCGCCCGCTCCAGCGCCCCCAAAGACGCCTTAGTCATGCTATTGGCCTTTTCCATAGGGGCCATCCCTCTATTGCTAACTCGCTGGCGAATTAACGCTTTGGCCTTTGGCGAGGAGGAAGCCCAGACTATGGGGGTCGATTACGAGCGATTGCGCCTCATTATAATTATTTCTTCGACGCTTTTAACCGCCTCCTCCGTGGCCCTATGCGGCATGATCGGCTGGGTGGGCTTGATCATTCCCCATTTGGCCCGCTTTATGGTGGGCCCAAATTTTGGCCGCCTCTGGCCAGCCGTGGTCTTAGGGGGCGGCCTCTTCATGTTGATCGTCGACAGCGTCGTTCGGGTCGTCCTGCCAGGGGAGATGCCGGTGGGCATAGTCACTTCCCTTTTGGGGGCTCCGTTGTTTATATACATTCTCTGCTTGGGGCGGAAAGTGTGGATCTGACTTTAGAAAACGTGACCTGCGGCTATGGCTCGCGGGCTATTTTAAGCGACTTTTGCGCCACGATCCAGGCGGGGCAGGTTTTTTGCCTTTTAGGCCCCAACGGCATTGGCAAAACCACCCTCTTTAAGTCGATTTTAGGGCTTTTGCCGTTCCTCGCTGGCCGGGCCCTCTGTGGCGGCCGGGATCTCTCGTCCATCGGCCGGGCGGCTAGGGCCAGGATCATGGGCTACGTGCCGCAGTCTCAGTTCACGCCCTTCGCCTTTAGCGTCCTCGACGTGGTTTTGATGGGGCGGACGGCCCATATGGGGTTTTTAGGGCGACCGGGTCGGGCCGATTTTGCGGCTTCCGAGGCGGCTTTAGCCAGATTAGGGATAGAAAATCTAAGGGATCGGCATTTCACCGAGCTGTCCGGCGGGGAAAAACAGTTGGCTCTAGTCGCCCGGGCTTTATGCCAGGAGCCGACCTTTCTAATGATGGACGAGCCCACCTCGAACCTGGATTTCGGCAATCAGGTCAAGGTCCTTAAAATCATTCGCGACTTGGCCAACCAGGGCCTGGGCGTGGTCATGACCACCCATTTCCCGGACCACGTTTTCCAGTGCGGCGACCAGGCGGCCCTTCTAACCCACGCCAACTCTCAAAGAGTGGGTCCTTTGGCCGAGGTTCTGACCTCAGAGAACCTAACCGAAGCCTATGGCGTGCCAGTCTCGGTTCTCAAATGGCCTGACAGTCGCCTCGACTTCACCATTTGTCGGCCGAACTTCGCTTGACGACATTTTCCATCCGGCGGTTAATACCATGAAGGCTTCTAAATCGGTAAAATCGGCTAAATCGGCAACATCGGCGAAACCTAAGGCCTTGGCTACGTCTTTGGCCTTGGCCAAGGCCCTCGCTCTAGTCGTAGCCCTCGTCCTTTCGCTTGGGTCCTTGGCTCTGGCCCAGGAGACTCGGACCGTGATCGACAGCTTAGGCCAACCGGTCGTGGTGCCAAAAGTCGTGACTAAAGTCGCCCCGGTCATCCCGGCCTTCGCCCAAGTAGCCGAGATGCTGACCAGAGGAGCCGGCAAGGTCGTGGCCTATCCCACGGCCGGGATCAGCGATTACATGAAAAAAGTTTTTCCCGATCTGGTCCGCGTAAATCCAAAAGGTTACGACAGCCGCTCCATGGAGGACGTCATCGCCTCTGGGGCCCAAGTGGTTTATGGGCCGGTCGGGCTTATGTTGTCCGACTCCCAGAAAACGATGTACAAAGAGGCCGGGATTAGCGTGGTGGCGGTCAACGGCCTTCGGACCGTGGAAGAGATGAGCCAGTCTTTCGCGATCATCGGCGACATTTTAGGGGAGGTTGAGGCCAAAAGGGCCCAGGAGTTCGTCCAGTATTACAAGGGCAACGTGGCTAAGGCCGCCCGCCTTTCCAGCCAGGTTCCCCAAGAGAAGAAATTAAGGGTCCTTTTTCTTTACGGATCTGGCGGCGGTTACCGGACCATTAACAAAAACGACATCTCCCATCACTATCTGACCGCGGCCGGGGGGATTAACCTCGCCGCCGACTACCTGGCCAACGCCCCTGGCATGGGGGGAACCATCGACAAAGAAACCATCGTCAACTGGGACCCAGAAGTCATTTTTTCCTCCAGCCCCGTCGATCGCCTGGACCTCTTAGCCGATACTTCCCTGGCCGTGACTTCGGCCGTCCAAAATGGCCGGGTCTACGCCTGCCCCAAGGGTATTTTCGTCTGGTTCGCCAGGAGCGCCGAGGGGGCCTTGATGCCTTTGTGGCTGGGGACGAAGCTTTATCCGGATATTTTTAAGGACGTGGACATGAAAGATGTGGTCCGGGACTATTTCGCCAATTTTTACAATTATCGGCTGCCCAACGACGAGCTTTCGACCATCTTAAACCTTACGGAAGCCAAGTAGGGGGTAAGAGCCTCTCGCCATTCGGGGTTGGCCTTTTAGGCTTATCGCCCAAGATCGCCCGGACGCCTTAGGTTATATGGTCGCCCGCGTTTTAGACTACTTTTTTCGGCCGTAGGAAATTCTTCGCCTCTTGGCGTTTGCGGCCGCCCTGGATTCCCCGGCCGCCTGGATTTGCCCGGTCGCCCTGGTTTTTCGGCCGACTTTTTGGTTTTTCGGCCGCTGGAAAGGAAAAGATTTAAGGGCCATGAACGGTAACGTCTCCTCCCTAGAAAAGATGTTCTTAAACGCCGACCCGGTGGTGCAGGGCGTGATGATCTTATTGTTCGCCGCCTCATTGCTGACCTGGGCCATCATCATCGAAAAGATCTTCGTCTTAGGCGGAGCCTCTAGGCAAGCCAAGCGTTTTCGGCGGGTGGCTCAGTCGGCCCAGGCCGTGGACGACGATCTTCTGGAAAGGCTGCCCCGCCTGCCCCGCCAGATCGTCGGCGCTGGCCTCGCCACGGGGCGAATCGGCTTAGGGCCGGAATCCCAGGCCGATTTTCGAGCCAGGGTGGAGGGGAGCATGCGCCTTACCCTTTCCGAGAACGTTGAAAGGCTGGGCCGCCGGACCTTGATTTTGGCCTCGATCGGCTCCACCAGCCCCTTTATCGGGCTTTTCGGAACCGTCTGGGGCATAACCAATAGTTTCATAGGCATCGCCGCCACCGGAGAGACGACCCTGGCTGTGGTGGCCCCGGGCATAGCCGAGGCCCTCTTCGCCACGGCCATGGGGTTGGTCGCGGCCATTCCCGCGGTTTTAGGTTACAACCTGGCGGTGGGTTACCTTAAAAAAATCCGGGGCCAGGCCGTTGGGGCCATCAGCGTCTTAGGCCAGAAAATGGCTTTTTGGCGCTTCCAGGGAAAGCGCCCCGAGCTTAACAAGGAGTGAAGGACGATGGAAGGACCGGACGCTTGGGAGGAAGAAGACGCCCTCTATGATATCAACGTGACTCCTTTTATCGATATCATGTTGGTTTTATTGATTATTTTCATGGTCACGGCTCCTTTGATGATGGGCGGAGTCCACGTCAATCTGCCCAAAACCGGCGGGGAGCCGACCCCAAGGCCCCAATCCCCCCTGATCGTCAGCTTAGACGCCGAAAGCCGGGTTTTCGTGGACCAAGAGGAGATCCCGCTGGCCGACCAGGCGGAGCGGTTTAAAACCCTGGCCCAGAATTCGGAAAACGGCGAGGTTTATGTGCGGGGCGACGGGATGGTCCGCTACAAAGAGATGATGGGCTTGATGCACTCCTTGGGGCAGGCTGGTTTCGCCCGGGTGACCTTGGTGACCGACATTCGAGCCCCCGACGCCGCGCCCGCCGCGCCCGCCGCCTCCGACTCCGCGCCAGCGCCTACGGCCACGCCAGCGCCTACGGCCACGCCCGCGCCTACCGCCCCGGCCCCGGCCGAGGGCTCCTTAGCCGCCGCCGGGCAAGTTAACTGAGCCAAGAGCCATGGAACCGAGCGCCCCGAAAGAAAGAGACGTCTTTAAAACGACGCTGTTTATTTCCGGCTTGATCCATTTTTTCGCCCTGATCATGGTCATAGCCGTGGGCCACGCCCAGCCTAAGCAAGACTTTACCCCGATAGCCGTCGTGGATTTCGCTAACTTCGACCCTGAGGGCGGCGATCCCGAAGGCGGCGAGGAAGAGAAGCCGCCAGAGCCGCCGTCGCCGCCGCCCGAGCCGGAAGAGCCAGAAGAGCTCCCGGATTTAGTGGAAAGCCAGGCCGAGGAAGCTCCGGAAATCGCGCCGCCGCCGCCGCCGGAGAAAAAGAAGCCGGAAAGAAAAAAGCCTAAAGTTCAGCCGCCGCCGCCGGCCGGGCCACCGTCCCCTGTCGCGGGGACTGGCCAAGGAGGATCGGGCGGCGGGACCGGTCGGGGCAACCCCGACGCGATGTCCGCCTATAAAGGCCAAATTAGCCGGAAGCTCAATCAGTTCAAAAAATACCCCACCGCCGCTATGACCAAGGGCCTTAAGGGCGTGGTCAGGGTCAACTTTCGGGTTAACGCCCAAGGGAGGGTATCGCGAGCCCGGATGGTGTCTAGCTCCGGTCACGCGGTCTTAGACGAGGAAGCTATGGCCTTGTTAAAGCGCTGCTCGCCTTTTCCGCCTATCCCCGCGTCTTTAGGTTTGACGGAACTGGAACTGAACGTGCCCATCAATTTTTCCGTGCGCGGCGTCTAAGGGCGCGCTTAGTCTAGATTTTCGCAAATGTCGCGTCAGTCAGGTCGGGAATTTCGCCAGACTCAGTTTTTCGTTAAATCGTCGCCGCCGTTTAGCCTCTAGGGAGCTCCGTGACGGGCGACTTAGCTTCATGGTTTGTCGATGGAAAAGGATTGGCTAATATTTACATAGTTTTATTGATAATTCAGTTTGTGGGAAACTTTTCTGGAACCTTGCGAGTTCGAAAAATGAAGAAGCTCACTATAGCCGATTAGCGGAAAATCCGCACGGCATTTTTTGGAGAGTGGGAGATTTGAAATAAGACGTAGACCGCCTTACCGTTTCTCTATCCCGCCTGACCAATGTCGAAAGGAGAAAAGGATGAAACGTGGGCCAATTTGAGCGACCGCCTTGTGCGGGATTGGGCTTTTAATTTTCTACCCAATTGTGGCTTTTGG
>JAITIH010000304.1 GCA_031279525.1 Deltaproteobacteria bacterium
CGCCCAAGGCGCTGGCCGCCGCGGCCTTTTCCTCGGCCGTGGCCGCGCGGGACTCTTCTTTAGGGCCCTCTTTAGGCTGGATGACGTCGATTAGGGCCAGGGCTTCCTCGACCGAAAGCTCGGCGTCGTCGCCGGCCTGGCTTAGGTACTCTTGCATCTCCGTTTTGAGGTTACCGGCCTTGGTGCCAAAGATGGCCTGGACGGCCTTGCCGGCCTCGACCACCCCGGCCGCGCCTAGGGCTTTGAGTTTTTTGGCGTTGACTTTGGCCGGATCGGCCACGCTGACCCTTAGCCTGGTGATGCAGGCGTCTAGATTAGTTATGTTGCTGCGGCCGCCAAAGGCCAAGACCAGGTGGCGGGCCAGGCCCCACTCGCCGGAGGCGTCCAACTCAATCGATTTTGAGTCCTCGTCCTCGCGGCCCGGGGTCTTTAAGGCGAAGAAAACTATGGCCGCCCGGAATACGGCGTAATAGACCACCGCGTAGATGGGCCCGAAAACGAAGACCATCCAGGGTTTGGTGTCGAGGGACCAATAGAGGAAGAGCTCGATGGCCCCGTGGGTGAAGGTGAAGCCGACGTGGGACCCTACCAGGTTCATGATGGCGAAGGCGCAGCCGGCCAAAACGGCGTGGAAGGCGTAAAGGATCGGGGCCACGAACATGAAGGAAAACTCGATGGGCTCCGTTATGCCGGTCAAAAACGAGGTTAGGGCGGCCGAAATCATGACCCCGCCCACCCGGACGCGGTTCTCCGGCCGGGCGGACTGCCAGATGGCGATGGCCGCGGCCGGGAGCCCGAACATTTTGGTCAAAAAGCCGCCGCTTAAGATGCCGGCCGTCTTGTCGCCGGCGAAGAAGCGGTTGATGTCGCCGTGGACGACCAAGTTGGTGCCGGGCTCGTAGTAGGAGCCAATCTCAAAGAAAAACGGGACGTTCCAGGCGTGGTGGAGGCCAAAAGGCAAAAGGAGGCGCTCGACGAACCCGTAAACCGCCCCGGCCAAGGGGGGGTTTTTGTAGGCCGCCCAGTTGGAAAAGACCGTAATGAGGCTTTGGATCGGCGGCCAGACGTAGCTTAAGGCCACCCCCAAGACGATGGCGGCCAGGCCCGTGACGATGGGCACGAAGCGCTTGCCGCCGAAAAAGGCCAGGTAATTGGGGAGCTCAATTTTGTAAAAGCGGTTAAAAAGAAAGGCGCTCATCCCGCCTACGATGATGCCGCCGAAAACGCCGGTGTCGATGGTGGAGATCCCGGCGATGCTCCTAAGCCCGGCCTCGCCAACGGGCAGGCCAAAGACCTTTTCTCCCATGACGCCTAGGGTCGTTATCATTATGAAATAGCCCACCACCGCGGCCAGGCCCGCCGCGCCGTCGTTGGCCGTAAAGCCTAAGGCCACGCCCACGGCGAAAATTAGGGGGAGGTTGTTGAAGACGATCTGCCCGCCGGCTTTGAGCATTTCCCCGACCAAAGGGGGCATCCAGCCGAACCCGGAGGTCCCGACGCCGACCAAAAGGCCGGCCACGGGTAGGATGGCCACGGGGAGCATCAGGGATCGGCCGATCTTCTGCATAAAGTCGAGATTAAGTTTGAACATGCGTTTTGTCCCTCCCCCGCGAGCGCGGTCGCCGGCTGGATGGAGGCTGGCGAAGGCGCGTGAAACCGGTTATTTTTTGGAAATTTAGGCGGCTTTCGGCCAGCCTGGCCATTTGGCCATTTGACCCTCCGAAAGGCCCCTTAAGGGGCTCTTCGGCTTTGGGCTCGCCAGGGCCTTTTGGCCCTTTTAGGGCGGCGGCCCGCCCCCCCATAAGCCCCCTTTAAGGGTTTTCTCGCCTCTTAGCTAGCCTCTTTGGCTTCTTGGGCGAGAAAATCCCGCACTTCCTTGGCGTTTTTCATCTTTAAGGCTTCTTGGGCGATTTCTTGGCACCGGGCGTAGGAAAGCCGCCGGATCAAGGCCTTGACGGCCGGGATGGAGCCGCCGCTCACGCTTAGCTCGTCCACCCCAAGGCCGATTAAGGCCGGGCCGGCTACGACGTCGCCGGCCACCCCGCCGCAGACCCCGACCCATTTCCCTTGGCCGTGAGCCCCTTTGACGGTGAGGTCGATGAGCCTTAAAACGGCCGGGTGCAGGGCGTCGGCCATTTTGGCGAGCCTAGGGTGGCCGCGGTCGATGGCCAGACAGTATTGGGTAAGGTCGTTGGTGCCAATGGAAAAGAAGTCGGCCTCTTTCGCCATGACGTCGGCCAGTAAGGCCGCCGCCGGGACCTCCACCATGACGCCGATCTTGACCTCGTCTTGGACCCCTAAGGCCTCTTTTTCGTTTAAGACTATGGCTTTGGCCTCTTTTAGCTCTTCGACGGAAGTGACCATGGGAAACATTATATGGAGCCGGGCGTAGGGGGCGGCCCGCAAGATGGCCCGGACTTGGGCCCTAAAAAGGTCGGTTCCCAGCAAATTAAGGCGAATGCCTCGCACCCCCAAAAAGGGGTTGACCTCATGAGGAAGGGGCATGTAGGCCAAAGGCTTGTCGCCCCCCACGTCCAAGGTCCGGACCACCAGGTCGCGCTCCGGGCCTAAGGCCTTGGCGACGCCCACGTAGGCCGCCTCCTGCTCCGACTGGGCCGGGGCCTCGACCCTTTGGAGGAACAAGAACTCGGAGCGGAGTAAACCCACCCCCTCGCCGCCTAGCCCGGGGATCTCGACGGCTTCGGCCAAGCCCCCGACGTTGGCCACGACCTTAACCCGGCGGCCGTCGACGGTCTGGGAGGCGGCCATGGCCTCGCTAAGCTCTTTTTCCCGGCGCTCGGCGGCCGCCCTTAAGGCCTTATTAATGGCCTCGACCTCCTCGGCCGAGGGGTTTAGTCGCAGCTCGCCTTTATCGCCGTCTAGGACGGCCGTGGTTCCCGGCTCAATGCCCAAGGCCCGCTCCTCAATGGCGGCGATGGCCGGAAGGCCGGCGGCTCGGGCCAAGATCGAGGCGTGGGAGGTGGCCGACCCGCCGACCACGGCGAAGCCTTGGATCTTGGATTTGTCCAAGGCGGCGGTGTCCGAGGGGGTCAAGTCCTCGGCCACTAAGATGGCCCCTTTGGGGATCTCGGGTTTGGCTTCCTTGGCCTCGGTCAAGTGGGCTAAGACCCGGCGGCCAATGTCCCTAACGTCGTTGGCCCGGCCGGCTAAGAGCTCGTTGTTTAGACGGGCCAAGGCCTCGGCCTGGGCGGCGAAGGCCGCCTGCCAGGCGAAGGCCGCGCTCTGGCCTTGGTCGATCCCTTGGTCGGCCCGCTCTAAAAGCTCTGGGTCCTCCAAAAGCTCCTCGTGGGCCGCGAAGATGGCCGCCTTGCCGGCCTCGGCCTTTTGGCGCATCTGGCTTTGGAGCTCTTTGAGCTCGGAGACGGATTTTTTTATGGCCTCGCTAAGGAGGGCTTTTTCGACCTCGGCTCCCTGGCCTTTTTCCTCCACCTGGGTCTCCGCGTAGCGGAGCTGGAAGACTTGGCCCAAGGCCAGGCCGGGCGAGGCCGCGACCCCCAAATAGACGTTCGGGTCGCTGGAGGCCTTTCTTTCGACTTTAGGCTTGGGCTCTTGGGCCGGCTCGCCGTGGAGGCTCTCCCCTAGGCCCGAGGCCAAAAGCGGAGCTAGCTCGCTTAAGGCTTCCCGGGCGTCCGGGCCTTCGGCCGACAAGACCACCCGGTCGTGGGCTTTGACTTCTAAGCCCATGATGGAGACCACGCTTTTGGCGTTGCCTTTGGCCCCGCTCTCCTTTTCCAGGGAAATCCGGCTTTGGTATTTTTTGGCCCGGTTGGCCAGGACCGCCGAGGGCCGGGCGTGGAGCCCGGCCGGGTTTAGGACGACGATGGGTTCGGAGGCCAAGGGCCCTTGGGAGTCGGTCTCGGCCGCGGGGCTAGGCCCCGCGGCGGTCGCCATCGTCGAGGCCAGACGCAGCTCCAACAAATCGCTTTGGCCGGCCTCAACGAAGCCCTCGGAAGGCAGGAACTCGGCCACCCGCTCGGGGTTGGAGACGACCACGATGGTCAATAGACTTAGGGCCCGGTGGACGATAAAGTCGGCGTCGAACTCAATTAAAAGGTCCCCAGCCTTGACCGCTTGCCCCTCCTTGACTTTGGGGGAAAAGCCTTGGCCCTTTAAGAGCACCGTCTCCAACCCGACGTGCATCAGGATTTCCAGACCCTCGGCCGTGGTCACGGTCAGGGCGTGCCCGGAGCTGTGGAGCTGGGTGACCTGGCCGTCGCAAGGGCTGACCAGCCGCTCGGCGGCCGGGTCGATGGCCAGGCCGT
>JAITIH010000317.1 GCA_031279525.1 Deltaproteobacteria bacterium
TCGCAGGGCATCAACCAAATCACCACGGCCATGAACCAAATGGACAAGGTCACCCAGAACAACGCCGCCTCGGCCGAGGAGTCGGCCAGCGCGGCCAGCAGCCTCTCGCTCCAGGCCGGCAACCTAATGAGCGCGGTCGACCAAATCACCCGCATCGTCCATGGCGCCGACCAGCCGTCTCTCTCGCGGACCCCCCCGAAGAAGACTAAAGCCTTGTCCCCGCCGCCGCCGGTCGCCAAAAGGGCCATTAGCAACAACAAGGCCATTCCTATGGACTCGGACGACGATTTCGAGTTCTAAGGCCCTTGGTTTTTAGCCAAAAAAAGCCGGACGACCTCCGGCTTTTTTCGCTTCCCCGCCCTTATTTTAGGCTCGGCCCGGCTAAGCCGGCCTTAGGCGGCCAGGGCGACGACGGCCATTAATACTCCGGGATCTCTTTCCCCCTTTTTATGCGGCCCGCTTCGTAAATTCGCCTTTTCCGGGCCATTTCCTCGGCCGCGGCTTGGGCTTTTTCCGGGGTCAGAAGGCCGGAGCTTAAAATTTTCTTTAGAGCTTTGATCCGATAATAGTCAAGGCCTTCTTGGGCCGAGAGCTGATCGCCCTCGCCGCCGTGGCGAACGACCAAGGGCTCGTCCAAAAGGCCAACCTCGTGCCGGGCGGTCAGCCGCAGCCATAGATCGTAATCCTCGCAGGCCAAAAAAGCCTCGTCGAAAACCCCAATGGCCTTAAATAGGTCGGCCCGCACGATCGCGGCCGAGGGGCTTATCAGGCACAAGCGGAGCGAGTCCAGAAAAACGTCCCCTTCCTTTTTCCGGTGCTTAAGCCCAGGATTGACTCGCTGGCCTCGCCGAATCCAGATTTCCTGGCACTGGGCGGCCAAAAACCAAGGCCTAGCCGCCAGATCCTGGATCTGCGCGGCCAGTTTGCCCGGCAGCCACTCGTCGTCACTATCCAAAAAAGCGATCCACCGCCCCTTAGCCGCGGCTAAGCCCAAATTCCGGGCCGCGCTAACCCCCCGATTTTCTTGGGCCAAGCATTTTAGCCGTCCGGCCTCGGCCAGCGGCCTAAGCAGCTCGCGCGTGCCGTCTTGGGAGCCGTCGTCGACCACGATTAGCTCAAAGTCGGCTCCCTTTTGGGCCAAAACCGACTCGACGGCCCTAAGTAGGCAGCGGGCCCGGTTATAAGTGGGGATTATGACGGAAATTAGAGGATCCAATAGCCTAGCCCGGAAAGGACGAATTGGGCGTCCAAGATCAGGTCGAGCTGGAAGCCCATGAGGCCGAGGTCGCGCCAGCGCCGCATTAAGATGGCGGCGTTGTAAAGGGGCCCGGTTAGGCAAAGCCAGAGGATGGTCGGCGGGCCCCCCAGGGCCAGGGCCGCCAAAAGGTACAGGGCCCAAATGACCAGAACGGCCGCCAAGAGGCGAATGGCCTTGGCCCGACCCAAAAGGCTGGCCATGGTTTTCCGGCCAAAAAGGCGATCGCCGAAGACCTCTTGCAGATCCATGATCATGGTTCGGGCCAAGACGTTTAAAAAGATCGCCCCGGCGATGACGGCGGTCAGGCTCAGCCCGGCCATGGTCCGAGGGATCAAGGGCGGGTCGGCCAAGATGGCCGGGCCAGCCAACAAAACCGCCCAGCCGCCGGCCGTGGAAATGGTCTTGGACATGGGAAGATCTCTTAGCCGGCGAACCTTAAAAAGCCTAAATGGCCATGGAAGGGCGTAAGCTAGGCCCAAGGCGCTTAAGGCCAACAGCTGGGCCAGGACACAAGGCCCGGCCTGGTAGGCGGCCGAAAAATACAGAAACAACGACTAGACTCCGCAGGCCACTAAGGGCCGTCGGTACTGGCTAAGAAAAACGGCCCGGTCGGGGTCGTTGTAGCGGGCCGACTCCCGGTCCAAAAACCCGTTCAATAGGTGCATGGCCTGGACGTAAAAAAAATAAAGCCCAAAAAAATATCCCGGCGGCTTAAAGTCCGCCCATTTGGCCACGGCGACGCCGAGGAACCCGGCCCCAAGGCCAACGTAAATGTTGGAAAGAGCCAGGGCCCGAAAGAGCCGGCGGAAGAAGGCCGGCGGCGAGTTGCCCCGGGTCCGGTCTAAGGCCTGCAGCTTCTGTAAAACGGCCCTAATCTGCCAGATGGGCGTGGAAGCTCCGGCCGCGACGGCCACAGTGCCGTCGCCCCCGGCCAAAAACTGAGGCTCGATCTCGTCTGGCCCCTCCACGGCCAGGGTCGGGATATTGGCCTGTCGGCCTATTTCGGCCAAGCGGCGGGTGTTCCCGCTATCCCGGCCCCCGACCACCACCAAAGACTGAGCGACCCGGCAAAGCCGCCGGGTCTCCCTTTGGCGCAAGGCGGTGGCCTGGCAAATCGTGTTCCGCTCCTGGGCCTGGGGCCAGCGGCCCAGAACCGCCGCCTGGACCTCGGGCCAGAGGGCCAGGTCCTGGGTCGTCTGGGCCACCAGAAAAACTTCCCGACAATCCGGGAGCCCGGCCACATCATCCGGCCCTTCGAAGACCAGGCCCTGGCCTTGGGCGTAGCCTAAAAGCCCCTCCACCTCCGGGTGCCCGGCCGAGCCCCAGATCAGGATGGTTTTCCCGCGCAGGGCCTCCTTATTGACCAGTTTCTGAACCCAGAGTACTCTGGGACAAGTGGCGTCCACCACTTTAATCGGTTGTTTGGCCAGCTCGGCCAAGGCTGCGGGCGGGAGGCCGTGAGCCCGGACGATGACCGTGGCCCTCCCCGAGTCGTCCGCCCCGGGCCAAAGCCTTAGGCCCTTTTCGGTCAATAGCCTCCCGGCCGGCTGGTTATGGATGAGGGGGCCGTGGCTGTAAACCGGGCCCGACTCCCGAGCCAGGCTTTGAAACGCCAGGTCCATGGCCCTCCGGACCCCGAAACAATAGCCAAGATGTTGGGATAGTTTAATTTTCACGGGACATTCCAGTAAATTTGGCTTGCTTGTAATTTTAATCCAATATGTGGCATAATAATTTATAAGAGAAAAGAATCCCGCGTTTAAGATTGCCGTTAAAATTAATTGTCGAGCGTTAACCAGGCGTGGGGCCAACCTCTCCGGGAGGATAATGGGACAATGAAAATAATAGCTTTAGTTTTCGCGCCTCTCCTGCTCATTGGGTTAATCGTGGTCGTCGTCTTCTGGCGGGGCTCGACGGACCAAGTCGAGTCTTTGACCAGGCAACTAAGCCAGGCCCGCAGCCAAATAGCGGACTTGGAAACTCAGGTCAAAAGCCTGAGCCAAAAGGCCGATAGCCTAGACGCAAGGCTTAAGGAAGCCGACGGCAACGCCTCCAAGGCCGCCGATACCATAAGGTCTAAGGATAGCGAGCTTTCCACCTTAAGGGCGACCAACAACAGCCTAAGCTCCGATCGGGCCCGCCTGACCGCCGAAGCCAATAAAGTCGCCGACGCCGCCAAAAAGGCCGAATCCGCCGAGGCCGAGGCCACGGCCTACCGGGAGCGGCTGGCCAAGCAAGAAGCCCAGGTGACCGTCCTGACCGAGGAAAGGGACAAACTCCAATCCGAGCTAGAGCAAGCCAAAAAGACCATCAACCTTTTGGACCTCAACAACTCCGAGATCGTCTCTTCCTTGGGCTTTTTGGGCCGGCCGGTCATGGAGCCGGACATGCTGCCGCCTTTAATGGACTCGGAACTGTACTAAAGAAATAAAAAAGCCCTTTCCCCGGTCAGCCTATAGCGGGGCCAGCCGAAAAAAAGGCCAAAATTTAGGGGCGCCTGTCCGCGGCCAGCGGCCCGACGCCCCCCATTATGCGGCGGCTTACTCTTCTTTAGGCTTTACCTGGCTCAAATCCCGGGGGGTCGGCTTCCTGACCAGCCCGTTTTTGACGCACTGGGCGCAGGCCCGGATCTTTTTGACCCGGCCTAATTCATCCTGAGCGCGAACCGACTGAAGGTTAGGCCGCCAGACCTTTTTGGTCCGGTTATTGGCGTGCGAAACGTTATGGCCGTTCTGCGGGGATTTACCGCAAATCTGACAAACCCTAGACATCTGAAACCTCCTTCAGCGGGTGGGCTCCCAAAGGAATTGATTATTTTAGCGCTGGCTAGCCCCTCGGCGCAAGCGAAATTTTCGTTTTTCGGCTTTTTCGCCTGGTCGCGCCCGAGAAAATCCTCTTTTTTCCTCTATACACTCAAAAATTAAACAAAATAATCATTATTTTTACATATTTTATTAGCTTAAATGCGCTATCTTTAACTATTTAGTTTTTTATAAAAATTAAAAATTGAAGCCCCCGAAGGCCTCGTTCTTAAAAATGAAGCGTTGGCCCAAAATCGCAAGTTGGCCCAAAATCGCAAAGCGGCTTAGGCTCTATCGTTTCGATGGCAAGCTTTAAGCCAAGATGACCTAAAGTGAGTTTTAGGCCAAAATATACGGCTATCCTCATGCCAATATTGAGGCGACTTTTAATGGCGGCCTAAAAGGCGGCCTCAAGGACAGGTCGTCGGGGTCGTCGACTCGCCGCGCTGGCTAGCTTCGTCCTTTTCCAAAATAACCAGGACCTCTTCGGCCGAAAGGTTACTGTCCTCGTTCAAAGGCTGAACGTTGCCTTCCACCAAGGCGAACCCTTTGGCCACCCGGACCTGGCTTGCCTGGCACCAATCCAGAAAATCGACCAAAGTGAAAAGATGGATATTGGGGGTGTCGTGCCAAGAGTAAGGCAAGCCCTTGGTCACCGGCATGCGGCCTCGAATGGCCAAGTCCAGCCGAACTCGCCAGTGGCCGAAATTGGGGAAAGAGACGATGGCCCGCCGGCCCACCCTAAGGATCTGGCCCATGACCTTTAAAGGTTCCTTTAGGGTTTGCAGAGTGCTCTCTAAAATCACGCAGTCAAAGCTCTGATCCGGAAAGTCCCCGATGACCTCGTTTAAATCCAAGCTTAAGACCGGGACCCCAAGCTCCATGGCCGCCATGGCCGCCTCGGGGTCCACTTCCACCGCCTGGCCTTTTACGCCCATGTCGGCGATGAGGCGGCCTAAGAGCTCGCCCTGGCCACAGCCCAAATCCAAGACGGTGGAGCCGGGGACGATTTCCCCTAAGATGACGTTGTCCTGCCAGCGGCGGCTGGAAACGCTCTTGGGGGGCTCGTACTCGTCGCGCAGCTTGGCCAAAAGATGTTTCATGGTCAGGTCCATGAGCTCGGCTTTGGTGATGGGCCCTTCCGGTAAATGAAAAATGTCATTCGCCACGGCGAATCTCCGCTTATTCCTTTAAAAATATGGTTATTAGCCGCCGCACCGCCTCGGTTTCCACCAAAAAGGCGTCGTGGCCGTAGCGGGAGGGGACGTTTAAGTAACTGACCGGGCAGCCGGCCCGGCACATGGCCGAGACCAGCTCCCGGCACAGCTCCGGGGGAAAGAGCCAATCCGAGGAAAAGGAGACCACCATGGTCCGGGCTTTAATCCTGGCCGCGGTCTTGGTTAGGTCGCCCTGCCCCCATTTTTCGGCCGCCTCGTAGTAGTCCATGGCCCGGGTCATGTAGAGGTAGCTATTGGCATCGTAGCGCTTGACGAAGCTCTCGGCCTGATGGCTTAAGTAGCTTTCCATCTCGAACTCGATCCCGGTCAGAGTAAAGTCCGGGCTTTCCTTGCCCCTTAAACGCCGGCCAAACTTGTAGCCCATGCTCTCCTCGGAGAGGTAGGTGATCTGGGCCATCATCCTGGCGGCGGCCAGGCCCGCTAGGGGCGGGGGGCCGCCGTAATAGTCGCCGCTGTTGAAGTTTGGGTCGTTCATGATGGCGTGCCGGCCCACGGCGTTAAAGGCCAGGCCCTGGGTGGTCACCCGGTGGCCGGCCGAGAGAACGACTATCGAGCCGACTCGCTCCGGGTAGGCCAGGGCCAGCTCCAAGCCAATCTGGCCGCCCATGGAGCCGCCAATGGCCGAATAAATTTTGTGGACCCCTAACCGGGTCAATAGCTCCATCTGGATCCTGGCCCAGTCGCCCACGGTCACCACCGGGAAAGTCAGCCCGTAGGGCCGGCCGGTTTCGGGGTTAATGGAACCCGGGCCGGCGGAGCCGTAGCAACTGCCTAAAACGTTGGCGCAGATCACGAAGAAACGGTTGGTGTCGATGGCCTTGCCCGGCCCAATCATGCTATCCCACCAGCCAGGCTTTTTTCGGCGAAACTCCCTTAATGGGCCGATCGGATCCAGGTCCCAGCCCGCCGCGTGGGCGTCGCCGGTTAGGGCGTGGCAGATCAAAATGGCGTTAGAGGCCTGGTCGTTTAAGCGACCGTAAGTCTCGAACTCAGTTTCCACCGCCGCCAAGACTCCGCCCGACTCCAAAGTCAAGGGATTTTGGGGATCGTCAAAGAGGGTCATGGTCTGAGATTTGGTCCAGCCCACCGAAAGAGGGTGCTCCGGACCATGCAGAACCTTTACCTCGTCGCCGTCTACGCTCATCGAATGTCCTTTGCGGCCTCCTTTTATTATTTTTGGCCAAAGGCCGGCCGTTAATGGCCATGGTTTAAATAACCCCTAATTGAGGCGATCCCCCGCCTCGCCTTAAAGCCTAAGCTATTTAAGCCCTAAGCTCCCCCTTGGACCTAGCTCCTTATGGCCCTAGCTAGCTACTTTGGCCCTAGCTATTTTGGCCCTAGCTATTTTGGCCCTAGCTCCCTTGGACCTAGCTCCTTATGGCCTCTAGCTCCTTTGGACCTAATTGCCTCTTGCATGGCCCTAGCCGCTTTGGACCTAGCTGGCCGCGTTTAAGGCCAAAAGGCTAGAGGGCCTATTATAGCCTCGCGATCCGCTCAAAGCCCGGGCCTGCCTTAAAATACCCCTCGGGCCCGGCGTAGGCGTTGACCAGCCTGACCTGGCTACCGCCCTCGGGATAGACGTCCGCCACGTTGAGGCAGGCGAAGTCTTGGGCGATGGACCACATGGCGGCCAAATTAAGGCCCATGAGCTCGGACAATATCGCCCGGTTGACCCCGGCGTGGGCCACTAAGGCCACCTGGCCGACCGGATGGGCCTGGATTAGCCGGCCTAAGGCCTGGGCCACCCGGCCCCGAAACCGGCTGGCGCTCTCCCCGCCCGGAAACTCCACGTCCACGCCGGGATGAGCGATCCCCTCGGCTAACTTAGGGTACCGTTCTTGGATGACCGACCAGTTGAGGCCCTCGCAGTCCCCGAAACAGATCTCCCGAAATTCCCCTAAGGCGTTTAAGGAGAGGCCTTTGGCCCGGGCCAAGGCCAAACCCCCGTAAGCGGCCCGGGATAGATCGCTGGAGTAAACCGCGGCCAAGGGGATCTCGGCCAGGACTTCCACGGCCTGGTCCAACTGCCGACGTCCCTCCTCGGTCAGCTGAACGTCGGTCCAGCCGTTAAAGGGGTAGTCGCCATAATTCTCGGTCTGGCCGTGCCGGATAAAATACAAGCGCAAAAAATTCATATTTCACCGGTTCCCATCGCCATTGGGCGCAAAATTTAGCCAATCGCCAAAAGCCTTCGCGCCAAAAAGCCTCGAGCCAAAAAGCCGCGAACCAACAATAAGTCCTAAAATTTCGCGGGCCAATCGGCTAGTTTCGCCAAACCTTTTTTTAGGGCTTTTCGGCTAATGGGGCCCCATTTGGCGGTCGCGCGCGCCTTTAGGCTTCATATTTTAGGCGAACGTAAATCAGGAGAAAAAAAATGGCCCGCCGGCCAAAAAATCTCGCCCCCAAAAAGGCCGCGGCTTTAGACCTGGCCTTCCTCCAAAGTCCCCTTAAGCTCGCTATTGTGTTCGGCCTGGCTGGAATTCCAAATTCGCAGGATCTTGCCTATGTCGTCCATGAAGGCGTCGACGACGTCGGGGTCGAAATGGCGCCCCCGGCCTTCCTTGATTATGGTCACCGCCTGTTCCACGGTAAAGGCCATTTTGTAGGGCCGTCGAGACATCAAGGCGTCGAAAACGTCGGCCACCGCCACTATGCGGCCGGCCAAGGGAATCTCTTTGCCCTTTAGACCTTTGGGGTAGCCCGAGCCGTCGTATTTTTCGTGATGGGTTGTGGCGATGACTTCCCCCAAACGCAAAAATCCGATGTCCGAGTTTTCCAGGATTTTCCCGCCGTAAATGGTGTGGAGGCGCATGATGGGCCACTCCTCCTCGTTTAGGGGCCCGTTTTTGAGCAGGATCCGGTCGGGGATGCCGATTTTCCCGATGTCGTGCATGGGCGAGGCGTAAAGAATGCTCTCCACCGTGGCCGTGGATAGGCCCATGCATTGGGCCAGCCGGGCCGAGATGCGGCTCATGCTGATGATGTGGGCCCCGGTGTCCTCGTCTTTGAACTCGGCGGCCCTAGACAGCCGAAAAATGGTCTCCAAAGAAGCCCCACGCAATTTTTCGTGGGCTTTGGCCAGTTTCTTGTTGGTCTCTTGGATCTCCAAAGTGCGGCGCCGGACCTCGAACTCCAGCTCCTGTCGGTAGTTGACCATGTGGTCGTTATAGGCCTTGACCTTCAAGAGCGACCTGACCCGGGCCCTTAATTCCATCCGATCTACCGGCTTGGTTAAAAAATCGTCGGCCCCCACCTCCAGGGCCTGGACTCGGTCGTTGACGTCGCCCAAGGCCGTCACCATAACTATAGGAATGAGAGAGAACTGTTCTTCCGATTTTAAGCTGGTAACCACCTCAAAACCATTAAGTTTTGGCATTATTATATCTAAAAGGATCAGATCTGGCGGGACTTGACGAACTTTTTCCAGACAATCCTCACCGTCGACGGCCTGGATAACCTCGTACCCCTGCGGTTTGAGCATGGCGGAGACGAGTTTTCTGTTCAACGCCTCATCGTCAACCACCATAACGATGGGAGTTTTTTCAGCGATCGTGGAATCGGTCATTGGTCAAGAGTCCATAATTCCTGGGAGAGGTAAACGCGTATCCTAGGGGGCCCGGACATTCCTCCCCCACGTTCTCTAATATTAACCTAAAATCAAGCTCAATTCCAAATTACAGGAATCAGGTCTCCGTTTTACTTGGATATAAATGACGAGGCCTCGCCAAGCAGCTCCTTTAAGTCGTCGTCGGTGAAAGTTAGGCCAATGCTGACGAAGGGCGTGGAGCGGTGGAGGTCGCTGATAAAATCGTCGTAGCCGACGCCCAAGTAGAAGTATTTCCAAAAACGCCAGTTAGCCATGGCCCTTAGGTGGGGATTGTGGTCGAAATCCCCGCTAAAGGCCTCCAAGGTCACCATCAAAGCCTCGTCGAAGAGGTAATAGTCTAAGCCCAAACCCGCGCCCGACTCGAAAACGCCGCCTCGGACCACCACGTCGTAGAAGCGCTGGGCTATCTGGGCGTTAAACTTCAGCTTGCCGCGATCCCGATTCTCCCGCCGGTAATCCACCCCGCCATAGGTGTAGTCCGTTCGCGAGTAGTTGCCGAAGTAGTCGCCGGTCACCCCCAAGAGGTAATAGCGGAATGGCGAGGTGTGAATCTTGACTCCCACCGTGCTCTTGAGGTAGTCGTAACGGGTCATCCAGTCGGCCCGATAGTCGACCGTCACCTTCATGGTGTCGGTTTTTTCCAGATAATCGTTGACGCTCGTGAGGGCCTGGTCGATCTTGTCGATGGTCGTATCGTCGTTGACCAAGCGGCCCAAGGTCCCCTGGCCGCTGGCCACCTTGTCGGTTATTTCCCGGATCCCGGCCAGGGTGGCCCTAATCTCCCGCATGGCCGAGTCGTCGTTGATGAGCTGGCCCAAAGAACCTTGGCCTTTATTGACCTTATCGGTGATGGCGGCCAGGTTGTCGGCCACTCGGCCCAAGGTCTCGACGGCGTGGGACACCCCTGGCCCATTGGCCTCGGTCAGCTCTTTGAGGTTTTTGCTTAGGTCCCGGACGTTGACCACGATGTCCCTAAGATCCTGGCCGCCCCCGTCCTTGGACAATGACGAGGTCAGGATCTTGATGTCGTCGGCCACCGAGCTTAGCTTTTCCAAAAGCTCGGACAGATCCACGGCCGAGACCGTGTTATCAATGCTGGAGCCGCTGGTCAAAGCCGACCCGCCCTGGGCCCCGGGAAAGATCTCCACGTATTTGTCGCCCAAAACTCCTTGGGTCCGGATGACGGCCCGGCTGTCGATGGGCAGACGCACGTCTTGGCGAATGGCTAAAATGACCAGGGCCCGGTCGGCCTCGTAAAGGGAAATGTCGATCACCCGGCCAACGTTGATGCCGGCCACTTCCACGCCGACGCCTTGCTTGAGCCCCGAGGCCTCGTCGAAGACCGCCTTAATTTCGTAGTAATCTTTCCCAATGTTAGCGAAAACCCCCAACCTTAAGGCCATCCAGACTATGACGCCCAAGGCGGCCAGCACGAAAAGGCCAACTTTAATTTCAGTGGAAGCATTATACATTTAGTACCATTATAGTAATATTACGTCTTAAATAAGGCTTAGTTTTAAGATATTCCTAAGGCACATTAAAACGGCTAATCGGCGATCCCGGCTAAGAATTTCCGGATCTCGGGCCGGGAACTGGCCTTAAACTCAGCCGGCGGTGCGCTGGCGATTATCTTGCCGTCGTGAATCATGGAGACCTGATCGGCCAGGGTCAAGGTGGCGGCTATGTCGTGGCTGACGACCAGGACCGTCGCCCCCGAACGCTTTTGGGCGTGCCCAATCAGCTCGTCGACCTGGGCGCTTAA
>JAITIH010000260.1 GCA_031279525.1 Deltaproteobacteria bacterium
GGTCAGGTCGGCGGAATGGGCATTTCCGGCGGCCTTTTTCAGGGAAAATCGCTATCGCGATTGGATTTCGCGGGCGACGCGCGAAAGGCCAAAAATGGCGGCGCGTCCGTTAAAAATCGGTTTAGCCCATATTTTTCTAAGGGCCAATACGGCAAAATGGCGTCGAAGGGGCCTTACGGCCATGAGAGGCCCTAAAGCCAAGGTTCGTTCTGGATCAGGCGCCAAGACGCGCCCGTTAATGGCTTTAAAGGCCCTTATGGCCCTGGCCTCAATAACCATTAATATAGATATAAGGCGGGCGGCCTTGCGGTTTTGGGGCTGGCCCCAGGGCCCCGTTTGGGGTTTAGTTTGGGCGAGCCTCCTTTCCCCTTTAAAGGGCTGAGCCTTTTGGCTTTAGAGCTTTGGGGATCGGTTCAGTTAGGGCCCCCGTAAGCTTTGGCTAGCCGCGGCGCGAGGCGCCACGGCTTTGGGCCGACGACGGCCTTAGCCGCCCGTTAGGGGGCGAAAGGACCGAGACTGGCGAGCCTTAGGAAAAATGGGATTTTGTCAATAGCGGTTTTTGGTCGTCATGGCTCCTTTTTTTGGCTAAAGCCCTAAAATCGACAAGGGCGCCGTTTAATTGGCGACGGTTTAAAGGCGAACCCGCCTTTAGGGAGGCGACGAAACCGAGGCCAGGCCCGAAAAAGTCGGTATATTTTTAGCCTTATTGGAAGGCCTTCCAGTAAGGGGAAAGTTTTAGCGCGGCTCGCGCCGCTAATGAGCGGGGAGAGTCCTTATGGGTCGCGCCAAGGCGCGGGGTTAAACGAGGACGGGGAATTAAGCCGAAAGGTTCGCGATGAGTCGTGGCCTTATGGGGTTATGGAAGTCCGTCGCAAAGGCAAAAGGGCATTAGGTCATGTCGCTCCTACTTAAACGTCGAGGGCCCTAAGGGTTGGCCGACGCTGAGGATTAGGATCCCCAAAGGCTGGCCGGCGTTAACGTGGACGGTGGGCGGCCGATCGAACCCTTTCCTAAATTGCTCCCCGGCCGCTCGGCCGACTTGGCCTAAAGCCTCCAAAGAAGCGTCGGCCACGGTTTTTTCCGGCCGGTCCTCGAACAGGATCTCCCCGTTGGAGTAGACTCGCCCGCCTCGGTCGCCTAAGGCCGTCCCAAACCCTTCCAAAAAGCCCGAGGCTAACAGACCGCCCCACCTTTGGAAAAAGTGGCTATCCACTCGCGAGGCGATGGCCGCTTTCGAGGTTTTAGGGTCGACCGCCAAGGCTTCTAAGGCCAAGGCGGGTCCATCCACGGGGATCAGGCGATTAAAGGTCAAGACGGCCCCGGTTTCGCCTTTGTCGAATTTGCCCAAAAGTTTAGCCCCCTTTAATGGCCCCAAAGTCACGGCGGCCAGGGCCGGAGTCGGGACGTCGCTGTCCACGGCTAAGGTTAAGGAGGCGGCCAATAGGTCGCCTGGCCTTAAAGCCGGCCCTAGGGCCGTTGGCCGGGCCTCTTCCTGGGCCGAACTTAGGGCCTTGGCTTCTGGGATGGCCACCGTCGGGGCGGAAAGGGGGCCGGCGGAGCCGGCCAGGATCGACTTTAAATCGAGCTGGATGGCTTTTTTAAGGTCAAAGCCAAGGCTAGGCTCCAAAGGCAAAGCCGGGGCCGGCTCCGGCTCGACCGGGCGGCCGTGGGGGGCCGGGGCCACTTTAACCGGGAGAGGCGGCCTTGCCGGCCTTTCTGCGTCGAAAGCGGGGCTTAGAGGCGCCGCTTCGCTGGCTAACGCGGGCCGGCCTAGGGCGAGCCCGACCGGGGTGGGGACGAACGAGCTTCCGTCCTGGGCGGCCGCCTCGGCGTTAGCCGCGTTTTGCTCCTCAATGAGGCGGTTGTAATCGGGCGTCCCCAATCCCCCCACTTCCGCCTCCACGGTATTGGGGATTAGATCGACCACGGTTAAAAGGTCGGTGGCTGACCTTATGGGGTCGGCCAGCCGTTGGAAGCCAAAGTAAAGACCTCCGGCGAAAATGGCCAGCGCGACTATTATCGTGAGGCCTCGAGGGACGTTCCTTAGGGCCTCGGCTAGCCGATTAAAGTTAAGGCTCGCGAACAGCGAAAAGGGGAATAGTCGGGTTCTCATGGCTGTTGGCCGTCTCCATGGCGGACGCGAGCCAAATTCACCCGGAAGAGGCCACCGTCGCTTTGGACGACGATTTCGCTGACCGGCGAGATTTCGTAGACCGAGTACCCGCCAGGGCTAGTGGCCCGCTCCGACCAAATCGGCCAGCGCACGAGCAAAGGGGTTCGGACGTAAATGGGCCCGCCCCCGGTTTTTTGAAAGATTAAGCTGTCCCCTAAGGCCGGCTCGGTCGGCAAAAACGGCCGTCGCCGGGGTCGCGGCCCTCTAAAAGGTCGTAGGCCGTCGAAAGGCCCGGGGTCAGGCTAACTCCGGCCTCGTTGGAGGTCGGCCGGTTGGCGTTTCGGATTTGGAAGTTGACCAGGCCGTCCACCTGGCGGTTGGGGTCCACCCCGGAGGCGATCTCCAGGCGGATCATTAAAGGTTGGTCTAAACCTTTAAGGCCCACGACCAGGTTGGAGTGACCGTGGTGGGCGAGAGGGGAAACCAGGATCTGGTGCTCCGCCCCAGTTAGGATCTCGGCGTTAAAGAGCGAGCCACTGCCTAAGGCGTTGGAAGTCACGGGCCAGGGCTGGCCGCTGGGGGTGGTGAAAACCAAGGCCGTGACCAGCCCTGGGGTGAGGGTGACTTTAGGGGGATCTAGGCCTGGGGCCACCCGAAAGGCGACCGCGCGGCTGGCTAAAGAGCCGGGCGGGGAGTCGCTTAAAGCTTTGGCCCGGGTGTCGATCTTGGCCCGGAAGGCCTTAATCTCTTCCGGGGAAAGCGGCAAAAGCTCGGTGGCGATCTCGTCGAAGAACTTGCTGGTTAGCTCGGAGAGTAAATTTAAAGGATCGGCGTCCTTGGTCGGGGCCGCCGTCGATTTAGGCCCCGAGGGCTTGAGGGCGAAAGGCCTGGTCGCCGGGTCGCCGCCCTCGGGCGGATTTAAGGCGGGGTTAGGGGTGGGCGACGGGCTAACCGAGGGGGCCATAGTGGCCGGATCGCCGGCCGACGTTGGGCTAGCGGGCGAGGCGCCTGGCTCTTCGGCGGGGACGCTCTGCGAGTCCGGGCTTAGGGCGGAGCCCTGGGCGGCGAAATCCGCTAGCGGCTCTAAGGTGGGCTCGGCCGTCGCCGTCTCGGCGGTCTTGGGGACCGGTGTGAAAAGGAAAGCCTTTTCTTTGGCTTGGGCCGGGCTTAGGCAGGCGAGGGCGGCAAATATAATGGTTATCGCCGCTAAGCGAAGGGAACGGAAAATTCCGCCGATGACGGAACCATTAGAATGAGAGCAAGACACGGATGCCTCCAAAAAAGATTTAGCCCCAAAGCTTTTTCCTAGTTTCTCTGGAAATCGCGCCCTTTAGACCATAATTAGGACGAAAGGGTTGGGCGGTGGCGTTCCAAGAAAATCTTGAGGCGCCTCTGAGGACTATTATATGCATTTTTTGAGGTTTGTAAAGGGGGTAAAACGCAATTTTTCAGAAAAAATTTTTTTGCGAAAATTTTGCCATCTATATATTGTGGTCGGTCTCAGATATGCCTTACAGCTAAATTAAAATTCCCTCAAAAAGCGAAAATAAATTTCGCTAAAATTTTTAAAAGTGGAGGAAACGGTTTAAAGGCGCTAAAAAAGCCAATTTGAGTCCAGACGGCTGGATAAATAGGCGTAAGAACGCGTGAGAAATTTTTTTAACCCCCCCGAAAAAAATTTTTATTTTCAGAAAAAAAATTTTAACCCAAGGCTCATGTGAGCATAATTTGTAATTGAATAATAATTGTTATCCCAGATTACCTGTAGTTACGTATGAGCCGCTGAACCTGAGATTTTTGATGGCCAAAAAATTTTTTTTAAATTTTTTTACCTACTACATCTTGTATTTTGCCATCTGGTTTTTTGGCCGCGAGCCAAAAAAGGGTTAAGATCCGTGCTTTACGGAAGGATTTGTTGGCAAGTTAGATTTTATGATATGGTCAATCTGCGTTGACGAAAGCGTCGAAATGGCTAAGTCGAGTCGTTAAGCGAGAGGGCAGGGAAAATTTTTTTGGGACCATGCCGGCCTCGCTATTGGCGACAATTTTTTTGGTCAGGCGGCCAAACGCCTTACGACTTAGGAAAAATGTTAAGATCCGTGCTTTATGGAAGATTCGTTGGCAAGTTATAAGCAATGACGCGGTTAGCCGGCGTTGGCGAGAGCGCGGGGGATGGTTTTTTGCGATCTGGCGGCCATCGCGGCGGGCGATTTTTTTAGGGATCCGGCGGTCCCCGCGAGGAGCGTTTTTATGGGTTTTCGCCCCAGACGCCCCTAAGGCCTCCTTCGTGGGAAAAAAGCGCCCGTATATTTTTTAAGCCTAAAGCCGTCTTTGGGCCTATATTCATCCTAAATCTCGCCCTGGCTACCCAAAGGCTGCTATGGCCTTACGTAAAATAAGTCGGAAATCCGCTGGAAATAGGCTAAAATCCGCGCCTTAGGAAGAGTTCCGTTGGCCAACAAATAGTTCGACACGATTAGTCGGTTAGCCGAACAAGCGGGGCCATCGGCTCTTTTAGTTGCGCCTCCAATCCTTATAAGGTGGCGGGGACGATTTTTTGGGGCGCGACGCCAAATTGAGACGGGTCCTGGTCGATTGGTTAAAATGGGCCTAAGGTCGATGGGTTAAAATCGTTAGAGTTGGATTCGTTAAAGCGGGCGGCGGCGGATTCGTTAAAATGGTTCGAGGCGGACTCGTTAAAGCGAGTGGCGGCCGAATTTTTAAAAGTGGCGTTTTTAGTCTTGACATGTTTTATAATGTGAGTATTATTATAAACTGAATATTTAGACAGTTTATTAATCCAATGGTTACTTGGTATTGGAGATACTGACGATCTTAATAGCGACTTCCTGGCCTCGGCTCGGTTGGCTATGCCCGCGCCGCTTGGCCTTAG
>JAITIH010000005.1 GCA_031279525.1 Deltaproteobacteria bacterium
TTGTCCAGACACAAAGCCTTGATAAAAAAATTGTTGTTTCACGGTAAAAGTCGGTCATAGAGCTTAGCCCTGGCCCACATAAGCCTTTTTGACCCCGTAGCGAGCTCCCCTATGGCCAATTTAGCCGCCCCGCCTTCAGCCCGCATCGCGAGCCTAGGCCAATATATAATATTTACGCCCTGTTCCGCTTTTTTGGGGCCCCGGCCGCCTAAAAGGGCCCGCCAACCGCGAGCATAGGCCAATATTTATATAGTTACGCCCTTTCCCCCTTTTTTATGGCCCCGGCCGCCTAAAAGAGCCCGCCAACCGTAAGCCATGCTTGGCCTTTAGGTCTGAACGCCATTAAGGCGAGGAGGGAATCGGACCATGGCCTTAACTTTGCCAGAGCCACCGCCGGGGCCGCGACCCCGGCCTCTTAGGTCCCTTAACCCACCTTTCTAGCCAAAATTCCCCGTAATCCCAATAAGCCCCTTAGGGCTTTAGCCCACCCTCGTTCTTTAGAGATTTAGCGATTAAACTAACTTATTAAGAGATTATATTATTTTTTAAAATCCAAGTCAAGCGTTTTTTTTTCTTTTACGGCTCTGCGGCCTTTGATGATGGCTTCGCAAAAAGTCCGGAAAATGAAAACCAGAAATATAACCTCTTGAAATTATTGAAGTATTTTTCAAACGATTCCCGAAAACATAGTTTTTGCGAGACCATCTTTGATCGGACATTTCTTTTAAGTCTTAACGGCTAGCCCGTAAGGCCAGCCTTTTTAGGCGGCCAAAACTGGCTAGCCAATCCAGGCCATGGCCCAATTTATGGCCCCAAAATCGAGAGAATCGCCCTGATTTGCCATAACCCGCCCCAGGCGCTATCATTTTCGGATCTGGCCATTTGACGAAATCAATGGCCCAACTAAGATTTGCGACCTTTTTCGGCGGACTTACCCATGCCAATTTACGAATTTAAATGCGCCCAATGCGGCCGTGAATTTGAGACTTTAGTCGTAAAAGCCCGGGAAAAAATCAATTGCCCGGATTGCGGCTTTGACCGGTGCGACAAACTGCTCTCCAGCTTCCGGAGCCTAGGCGGCTCCAAAGGCTCGGACGATTCCGGAGGCGGCTACGCCAGCTCGGGCTCGGGCTGCGGGTCCTGCTCCGCGCCTTCCTGCGCCGGCTGCGGAACCCGTTGATCGAAACGCTGACCATCGGGGCCCGGGGCAGCCCACTGTCCTTGGCCCAAACCCAGGCCGTGGCCCAAGAGCTCACCTTGCGCCATCCAGACCTTCGCGTCGTCGTTAGGCCCATCGCCACCGGCGGCGACGACCTTTTGGCCCAGCCTAAAAAATTAGGCTTAAAAGGTCTCTTCGTTAGGGAAATCGAAAAAGCCCTTCTGGCCGGGGAGATCGACTTAGCCGTGCACAGCGCTAAAGACCTGCCCATTAAGCTGCCTAAGGGCCTGGCCCTAGGCCCGACGCCCGCCCGCGGGCCGGCCGAGGACGCGCTGGTCGCGGCCGAGGCCCTTACCCTGGCCGAGCTGCCCAAAGGCTCTTTGGTCGGCACCTCCAGCTTAAGGCGGAAAGCCCAGCTATTGGCTAGCCGCCCGGACCTAGAAGTGGCCCCGGTGCGCGGCAACTTAGGCACGCGCCTCGCTAAGCTTAAAAGAGGCGACTTCGCGGCCCTGGTCCTGGCCGAGGCGGGTTTAGCCCGCCTTAATCTGAGCGAGTGGCCCAGAGGCTTATTGGACCCAGTCGCCTTCACCCCGGCCCCGGGCCAGGGGGCCCTGGCCTTGGAGACCCGGGCCGACGACTCTAGGACCCTAAGCCTTCTGGCCCCCTTAAACCACCCCGACTCGGCTTTGGCCTTAGCCCTAGAAAGAGGCGCGGCCGAGGCCTTGGGCCTCGGCTGCGAGACCCCGGCCGCGGCTTACGCCCGGCCCGAGGGGGCGGGCTTTCGGCTGGCGGCCATGGTGGCCCGAACAGACGGCGGAGTCCGGGTTTACCGCGAAACTTTCGTTGAGGCTGAGTCCTTAAAAGGTTCTTTGGCCGCGGCAAGGGTAGAGGGCTTAAACTTAGGCCAGGCCGTTTTGCGGGCCGGTGGGGCGGCCATCTTAGCCGAGCTGGCCGAGGAGGCCGCGGGCCCTAAACCTCTGACCGATTCGGCCGCGGCCCCTAGTGGCCACCCGTTCGCGAGCCATGACCGGTAAAGTTTACCTGGTCGGGGCCGGGCCCGGGGACCCGGGTTTGCTGACTTTAAGGGGGGCCGAGCTATTAGGCCGGGCCCAGACCGTGGTCTACGACCAGCTGGCGGCCCCAGAGCTTTTGAGCCTGGCCCCGCCCGGCTGCCGGCTCGTCGACGCCGGCAAAAAGGCCGGCGACCACGCCTTAAGCCAGGCGGCCATTAACGAGCTTTTAGCCCAAGAGGCCCTAGCCGGTCGGACCGTGATCCGTTTAAAGGGCGGCGACCCCTATATTTTTGGACGCGGCGGGGAAGAGGCCCTTTATCTCGCCGAGCGCGGCCTGGAATTCGAGACAATCCCCGGGGTCTCCTCGGCCATCGCGGCGGCCGCGGCCGCCGGCGTGCCCCTGACCCATAGGGGCCTAAGCCAACTGGCCATCTTGGCCACCGGCCACGCCCAAAACGGCAGGGACGGAGTCGACTTCGCTAGCCTGCCCGACGGGACGGTGGCGGTGGTCATGGGCCGAGCTAACCTAAAAAGCATTTGCCAAGGACTAATAAAATCCGGCCGCCCGCCCCAGACCCCGGCGGCCGCCGTCGAAAGGGGCGCCACGGCCAGGCAAAAAACGGTCGTCGGGACTTTAGCCGATTTGCCTCTCCTGGCTGACCGGGCTAGACTAGCCCCCCCGACCCTTCTGGTGGCCGGGGCGGTGGTGAGTTTAAGGGACCGGTTGGGCTGGTTCGAGAAAAGACCCCTTTTCGGGCGCACCGTTTTAGTGACCCGGGCCCGGGCCCAGGCCGGGCGCCTATCGGCCATTTTTCGGGAACTGGGGGCCAGGGTCATTGAGGCCCCGGCCATCGCCGTCAGGCCCATCGAGCCCAACCCGGAACTAGACCAGGCCCTTGAGGATCTGACCGGCTCGCGCCTTTTTGGGTACCTCGTCCTCACCAGCCCCAATGGGGCGGAGATTTTTTTAAAGGCTCTTTTTAAGGGGCCAGGCGACGCCCGAGCCCTTTTTGGCCTAAAAATCGTGGCCATCGGCCCGGGCACGGCCGCGGCTTTGACCCCATTTGGCCTTAAAGCCGATGGCCTGCCTAAGGTCTACCAAGCCGAGGGCTTAG
>JAITIH010000041.1 GCA_031279525.1 Deltaproteobacteria bacterium
GGGGCCCTCTACGCCGAAAGCGGCCGCTTAGAAGAGGCCTACGCGGCCTTTCGGCGGCTGGGGAACCAAGCCCCGGGTTCTTTTTTGCCGGACTATTTTTTAGGCCGGCTCGCCCAGAAAAAGGGCAACGACAAGGAGGCCATCGCTTACTTTAAGCTGGCCTTGGACAAGAACCCCGGCTTCGCCTCGGCCATGACTGAGCTGGCCATCCTCTACGAGCAGATCGGCCAGCCGGCCTTGGCCGAAAAAAGCTATCGTCAGTTGATTAAGATCCGGCCCGACGCCAATATGCCCAAGGCCCGCCTGTCCCGCATCCTCTTAAAATCCGGTCGGCGCCAGGAAGCCATTGGCCTACTTAAGGAAATTAGCGGCCAAGCCCGGGACCAGGCCCAGGCCGGCGTCTTGATTGGCCTGGTCTTCGTCGAGGAGTCCATGCTAAACGAGGCTGTCGCCGAGTTTAAGGAGGTCCTAAAGACCTCCCCGGACAACGACCAGGCCCGCTACCTATTGGCCTCGGTTTACTTGGAGCAAGGCAAACAGGCCGAGGCCAAGGAGCTTTTGCTGAAAATCCCGGCTCGCAGCGAGCAGTACGTCGACGCCCAGCTCTTTTTAAGCTCCATTTTGGTGAAAGACGACCAGACCGCCGAGGCCTTAAAGCTTCTAAGGTCCGCCCGCCACGGCTCCCCCGGCTCGCCCCAACTATTGGTGGCCAGCGCCATCCTTTTGGAAAGCTTAAAGCGCTTTAACGAGGCGAGGGAGACGTACTTGGAGGGGCTCAAGTTTTTTCCCGAGTCGGCCGAGATCCTCTTCCGACTGGGGGCCTTGGAGGACCACTTGGGCCGGCCGGCCGAGGGGGTGAAATCCCTGCGCCGGGCCGTGGCCATCGACCCCAACTTCGTGGAGGCCCTAAACTACCTGGCCTACACCTGGGCCGAGCGAGGCGAGAACTTAAACGAGGCCTTGTCCATGGCCATCCGGGCCAACAATTTGCGGCCCGACAGCGGCCACATCGTCGACACTTTAGGCTGGGTCTATTTTATGATGGGCGACGTTAAAAAAGCCTTGCCCCTTCTGGATCGGGCGGCCAGGCTCTCCAACTTCGACCCGGTCATTTTAGAGCATCTAGGCGACGCCCTGGTCAAATCAGGGCGGCGGGGCGAGGCCGTTAGAGCCTACGAGCGGGCTATCCAGCAGGCTCACGAGGAGCCGGAGAAGATTTATGAGAAAATGCGGCAAATCGCCCCTTAGCCTTGGCCTTTTAGTCGTCGCGGCCGGCTTGGCCCTGGCCGCCTGCCAGGGCGGCCGCGGGCCCGGCCTGGGCGACCCGCCGCCGCCCCTGGCCGAGGGGCCGGCCTTCGAGCTGGCCGAGCGGCTTTACTTGGTCGGCCAGGAACCGCCGGCCGTGGCCGCCCGGGGGGCGGCCGACTACCTGGCGCCCAACGGCGGTCGGCACCACTTCGAGTTTGAGTCCTTCGTCCAGAAGCCGGACGTTTTTAGCTTTCTCCTTTTGGGCCCTGCCGGCTCCCCAGCCTTCCGCGTTCTAATGGTCGGGGACTCGGCCTACGCCTTGGACTACGGCCAGAAAACTTACCTGACCGGCACGCGGGACGAGCTTAACCGGGCCCGGCTGCCCTTGCCCATGTCCCCGGAGGAGCTCTTGGCCCTCTTGTCCGGGGCCTTGGCCGAGCCGCCGGCTAAGGCCTCGGCCCAGCGCTTGGGCACGACCCAGGCCCCTAAAAGCGAGCTTTTGGTCTGGTCGGCCAGCGAGGGGGACCCCATGCGCCTGACCCTGGACGGGGCCCCAGGCGCGGAGAAGGCCCCAGTCCTAAGGCGCCTTTCGGCCCTGACTCGCTCCGGGGAGCTTTTGACGGTGGCCTACGACGACATTAGAGGCGTCGACCGAAGGGACCAGGCCAGCTCCCTGGCCTTCCCGCATAAGATAACCGCCGTCGTCGGCGGTGGCCGCGCCAAGCGGAGCTTATCAATCCGCTACGCGGAAGTGGTTTTGGGCGCGGTTTTGCCGCGAGAGTCCTTCCGGTTGGACCCGCCCCCGGGCTTCGCCTGGGCGAGCCTTTAAGAACCTTTGACCATGGAGCCAACATGAGCGACCCTGAGCGCGACGACGACATACCCGGCCGCGACGACTCGTTCGACATTGACATCGAGGGGTTCGACGACCTTAACTTCCGCGACCGAGAGCCCGAGGGCGACGACGCCCCCCAGGGCGAGGCCATGGACTTAGAGCTGGAGCGGCTAATCCAGCGCCTGGACAAAGTCGTGGCCCCCAAGGCCGCTGACGGGTCCCTGGCCCAGGGCCAGGAGCCCATTTCCAGGTCGGCCAGCGACCCCCGGCCGGCTGGGGAGGCCCGGCCGTTGAGCCCGCCTAGGCCGCCCGCGGCCCCGACCCGGCCGCCCGCGGCCCCGCCCGAGGCGACGGCCATTTTGCTGACCGAGCGCTTGCCCGACGAAGAGGCGGATTTTACCGCGCCCGACATTCTTGGCCCCCTGGCCGCCGAGCCGGCCACGGTGGCCCAGTTAAGCCCTAAAGGCTTAGCTGAGCTCATTGAGCGGGCGGTGGAAAGGGGAGTGCGCCGGGCCTTGGCCAAACGGCAGGGTTAAACGGGGCTATTTGGCGATTTTTGGTCCCGCGAGAAAGCCGATCGAGGCCTTAAAAGCCGGAAGACCTTAAAGCCGTAAGATAAGGGAAAGCTCGGCTTTTGGCGGCTTTTCCGCTAGCCGGCGGGCCACCGACTTTTAGGACCGCGATGGCCAGGGCGACTTTGGTTGGGCCCTTTTGGCTTTGGCCAGCTAGCCACAAAGGCCTTAAAGACTGGATTGCGTCTTTCCCCCGGTTTATGGGGGGGCGTCCCGCCAATTAGGCCTCGCTGGCCTAAAAGGCCCCTAAAAGAAGAGTCCCGGCTCCAGTCGGAGCCGTAAAAACGCCAGAATAGTAGCTAATAAAAATATAAAAGTTATTAAAAATGATATATACATAATTTATTATATTATTTATTAAACTATATTCAATTATTATTTTGTCTCTCCCAGAAAAAAAAAGCGTTTAACCCCGATATGACGATGGGCGTAGATAATTTTCAAATTGTTTCCTGGTCGGATTTGACAAAAGGAGCCTTTTTAAGGTTTAATCTTTTCCCGGCCAATCTCTTAACGCTAATGGATTTTTGAGTGGTTTAATGGCGAAACAGATAAAAATCAAAAAACTTCTGCGCGGCGACGACGCTTTCCTGACTACTTCGGAAAAAGCTTACAATTTCTTTCTCACTCACACCCGCTATTTCGTTTGGGGGGCCGTGGCTTTGATTCTCGTCGTGGGCGTCGTCCTCATCGTCGCCCAAGTTCGAGCTAGTGGCCTTAAAAAGGCGGCTGAGGCCTCCGGGACGGCCATCGCCCTGGAAGACTCGGGCGGGGCCCAGTCCATCTCGGCTTTGTCCGAGGTCATTGAGGAGCACCCCAGCTCCCCCTCGGCCCGGGCGGCCACTTTAGCCCTGGTCCGGGCCCTGGCCGCGTCCAAGAATTACGCTCTGGCCGCCGAGACTCTGGAAGGGTTCGTGGACAGCTTAAGACCCGGGGAAAACAGCTTAAAAGCCCTCGCCTTAATCTCCTTGGGCCAGCTTTACGAGGAGCTAAACGACCTGAGCAAGGCCTCGAACAACTACCGGGCCGCCTTGGCCTTGGTCCAAAAGGATGGGCAGGCGTCGCCGTCCGAGGCCCCGATGCAATCGGAGCTGACCCAGGCCGTTGGCCGGGTCCTGTTGGCCTCCGGCCAGATCGAGGCCTCCAAAAAGGTTTACGAGGCTCAGCGGCTGTTGTACCCAAATCGAGCCTCGTTTCAGGATTACCTGGTTCAGTACCGCTTGGCCGGTCTAACGGCCCCGTCCGTCCCGGCCGTCCCGACCGCCGCCGGCGACTCGCCGGCTAGCCCCTCGACCGATAACGCCCCGACCGCCGCCGGCGACTCGCCGGCTAGCCTGCCGACCGATAACGCCTCGGCCGTGGCCGCCACCGATAACGCCTCGGCCGTGGCCGCCGCCGATAATTCGACGGCCGCCGCCGACAACGCCACGGTCGCCGCCGATAATTCGACGGCCGCCGCGGGCGCGGCTATCTCGCCCGCGGCCGCCAAAGAGGCCGCCGACCCTAAAAGCCAACCCAAGGCTAAAGCCAGCCAGCCTAAACCCAAGGCCAAACCCAAAGCCAAGGCCAAATCCGGAAATCGCGCCAAGAAATGAAAAATGGCTCCCATGGGGGCCTTACGCCGGGATTTTTTCCGGCCGGAATTAGGAAGCGCAAATGGTTGAAGACCCCCAAAGGCGGCCCCATGACGACGACTTAACGCGAAAAGCCCCAAGCGATGAGCCGGAATTGCCCGCGGGGGACTGGCCGCTGGAGGAGGTTCCGAACGACGAGCCCCGCCGCCAGGGCGGCGGGCCGCTGATCGTAATCGTCGCGCTCGTCCTGGCCTTGGCGTTAACCTGGTTGGCGTATAGCCTCTACGTTTCAAACCAAGCCCCGCCCGACCTGGGCCCGCCGCCGCAGACGGCGGCGGCCAAGCC
>JAITIH010000087.1 GCA_031279525.1 Deltaproteobacteria bacterium
CAGCTTCGCCCAAGGGTTCTCGGCCACCCCCAGCTTGTACTGGCGGGCCGCCTCGGCGATGCGAGGGAAGGGCAGGCCATCCCTGGCGGCCAAAGAGACGATGGAAATCAGCTCCGAGGCGAAAAGCCCGGCCGTCAGGTCGATGAAGCGGTTGACTAAAGACCAGTGGCGCTCAAGATCCTCGGCGGCCAGGCTTTTGTAGCCCTTGATCAAGGAACCCACGGCTAAAATGACTTGGCGGCGGATATCGTGGCCAGGCCTGGGGATAGGCAAGACCCGGACCCTAGGGTTGTCCAGGCTGTACCAGGCCGGCAGGTCGTTTTCCTTGTCCATGACCCAGAAAATTAAATTGAACCGCCCGTCTCGGGCTTTGCCGTTAATGGACAGGCGAAAGAGCTCGTATTGAAAGCGGGCCAGTTCCGACTCGCATAGGTCGGCTAAGCGCGAGCCGTGCTGGATCATGAGGGCGGCGGGCTGGTTTAGGGCGACGATCTGGGCGGCCAGGTCCGTGGCTCGTCCTAAGGTGACGACCTCATCCGGCCGGGGGAGGTCAAGGTTAATCGATTTGGGATCGCCCATTAAGGCGGCGAAGCGATACGGCTCTAGCCGAAAAAAGAACCGATAGCCCAGATCGGCCAGGATTCTTTGGAGGTAAATCTCCAAAGTTCCAACAGAAACCTGGCCGTCGACGACGATGGGATAAACGTCGTGGACGTTGCCCCAAAGAACGAACTGGGATTTGACGCCTAAAAAGCGCTGGATCTCTCGGACCCACTTGGGGGCCTGGTCGTCGGGGCGGCCAAGGCTAGGCGGGTTTGAGGTTGGCGGGTTATCGGCCTGGCCGGGGGCCGAGCGGGCGGAGCCTGGGGCCTGGCCGGAGGCCGGGCGGGCGGAGCCTGGGGCCTGGCCGGGGGTCGGGCGGGCGGAGCCTGGGGCCTGGCCGGAGGCCGGGCGGGCGGAGCCTGGGGCCTGGTCGGAGGCCGGACGGGCGGAGCCTGGGGCCTGGCCGGAGGCCGGGCGGGCGGGGCTTAGGGCTTGGCCGGGGCCAGAGGTTGGGTTATTGGCTTGGCTCATGGTTGGCCTTAAGGCGGGTAGCCGTTTTTTCGTTAGCCCCCATTTCGCTTTAGGCGAGGGGGCCGCGCGGCTAATTGGGTTTGTTAAAAATTTCCCTCTGGCCGCCCGCGCCGGAAGCTTTTTGGAGTTTTTTCTGGGCTTTTTGGGCCTTTTGGGGGTCGATGAGGACGGGCAAGCGGCCGGCGGAGGCTTCCTTTATCACGTTGGTGGTCAGATTAAAGCCAGCCTCGGCCAGGGATTTGGTCACGCGGTCGTGGGCCTCGCAAAAAGACTTGGCCTTTTCTTTTTCTAAGGCTAGCTCGTAGTCGTCGAGGGGCCTTTCGGCCTCTTCCCGGCTGGCGGCCACCTTTAGCTGCTGAAAGGACAAAGTCCCTTGGCCGTCTAAAGAGCAATAAACCCGATAGTCGGGGTGGCCGTCGGAAAAAAGGACGTCGCCGCCCACGGAAAGGCTCTTGTCCCCCATAATCTCGTAGCCCTGCTCGGAGAGATGTTTTTGGACGAGGGCCGCCGTCTTGCTCAGAAAGTCCACGTTCTGGTCCTCTTGAGCCTTATCCATGTAATAGCGATAGCTTCGCCGGATTTCCTGCATGGTCTCGGCGGAGATGATTTTTTCGTCGATGAGGCTGGCGACCTTAGCCGAAAAATCTTGGGCGAGGGGAATGCCCTGGAGGTCTTTTAAGGCGCTCTTAAGCTCTTCCCGGTAGGCCTTGGAGTGGGCGAAGTAGGTGATTTCCCTGGATAAAGTCAACTTTAGGGAGTCGGCGATCATGGCCAGGCGGCTCGCGGTCGGCGAGCTCGTCAGCTCGGCTAAAAATTGGCGTTTTTCCGCGGCCTTTTTGGGGTTTATTTTTTGGATCTCCTCGAAATAGCCCAAGATTTTGTTGGCGGACAGGGCGAGGAGCATGGCCTCGGCCTCGGCCTCTTCCTGGGTTTTGAGGACGGTGGCCCAAGCCTCGGCCGGAAACGGGTCCGGGGCGTTTTGGAACTCGAAGATGGCCAATTTGGACAGATTTTTTTGGTTAAGCTCGGACAAAAGCTTAAGGGAGGCCCCCCTGGTCGCCTCTTCGCGCTCTTTAATGCTTCGCTTGACCTCGGCCCTTAACCGGCGATCCTCCTTTTGTCGTTCGGCTTCTTGGTTTATGGCCTCGTAGGCGGCCGCCAAACTCTGGCGGACGGCCTTGGAGATGATTGTTTTAACGTAAGCGCTCATTAAAATCCCTAGAAATTAAGTCGCCGCCCGAAGGTGGCCTTACGGCCGCCGCTCAGGCGGGCCCGGATGGCCCGGGTCAGACGATAGGCCCGATGGAGGCATAAAAGAAAAAACCCGCCGTAGACGACCCAGTTTAAGTAGGGTCTAAGGCTACTAAAGGTCAGGTTGTGCCGGTACATGGCGAAGAGGCCGGCGGCTAGGAAAACGATAAGGAAAAAGATATTGCGGGCTCGGCCCAGGCATGAAAACGCGCCATAGCCGCCTAAGATGATGGTCGCGACGTAAAAGAGCGTCTCTTGAAAGGAGACGCGGTATTTGGCGACGAGGTCGGCGGGAACGCCCCAGTCGGTGAAGCTTATGAGGTCTAAGCCGTCCAAGGCCCAGACTAAGGGAATCAGCGACGCGGCTAAAACGGCCACGGCCTGGAGCCAGAAGGTGGGGCGAAGGAGCCGCGGCAACCAGCCGCGCGAGTCCTCTCCTCGCTCCAGGCCGTCGATGACCCTGGCCGTCTCGAAGATGGACAGCTCTTGGGAGGCCCCGTCCATGCTTAGCCAGCGAAAATAAGTGGCCATGTCCGCGGAGTTAACGGGCGAGATCCTAAGGCGCCCTATGCCATCGACCTGAAGGTGGCTATATCGTTTAAGGTAAGCGCGCCGCGTTAAAACCCCTTCCGAGACGAGCCGCGTAAGGCGCTCGGCCCCGGCCCGGTAGGTGGCGGGGTCGTTAAAGCCGCCGGCGAAAACGTCTTTGGGCAAAATGGCCTTGGGCGGGACGTTTTCCAACCAATAGGATTTTTCTAAGATGGGGTAGTTGGCCGAAAGGGCGAATTTAATGGCCTCGGCGGGGCTTTGGGGTGGGCCCTCTTGGCCCCAAATATAGTCCTCCGGACTCTGGGCGACGGCCAAGGCCGAGGCCAGGGTTTCCGGGGCGACGCTTTTGCCGTGGGCCAACAAAGCCGCGGTCGGCTCGTCGAAGGGCAAGTTATTGGAATTGGCCAGGCCGACCAAGTTGGACAGGTGGCCGTTTAAGAGATCGGTTAAGGTTTTCTGGGCCCCTTTGCTCAGTTGGCCGCGGTGGGCCAGGTAGTGGCCGATATTGTTATAGGTAAGGGGCAAGCCCCAGTAAATATGGCCCATCTTGGGGGC
>JAITIH010000093.1 GCA_031279525.1 Deltaproteobacteria bacterium
TGCCAGTCGACGGCCAAACGGCGATTTCGGGCTTTTTAGAAACTTCCAACACCGACGTGGCCATGGAAATGATAGGTCTCATCCTCAACAGTCGGGCTTATCAGGCTAACGTCAAACCCGTAAGCGCGGTCGACGACATGCTGGGAACCATCATTAACGTAAAAGTCTAACCATTAAGCCCTTATTTGGCTAGATTTTTCGATTGGCTCCCGCCAACGCCTGTTTTTTTAGGCCCTTTTGGGCCCCCTCGCCTTTTCTCGCCCTTTCGCGAACCTCAAGCGTAACTATAATAATACTACCGGCATTGTCCCCTTAACCTAAAGTTTATGGGCGAGGCGGAGCTGAAAGGCCCTTAGCCAGGCCCTAAGGCCTAAGGCTTATCGGCTTAGTCTTAAGGCGGCCCTTGGCTTCGGCGGGCCTTGGCCGCAAGGTCCCTTAAGCCTATGGGGCCGCAAGGCCGGCCCGGCTTAAGGGTCAATGCCTTTGGGAAGGCGGGATTTGGCCAAAAAAGGCCTTAAGCTTTAGGTCGCGGCGTCCATTAAAGGGCGAGTTTAAGCCGGGCGCTTAAAAAAAGCCCACCCCTTTTAGGCCCTAAAGCCAGGGGGCCCGCCAGGCGGGCTAAACCGCCCGCTAAGGCGAGCTCCCTAAAAAACCCAATCAGCGTCTTTCGTCGTTGAAAAAACCTAGCTTGACCCTTAAGGCGTCAAAGTATTGGCGATGGGGGTTATTGATGAGGCGAAGGGACGAGTTTGAGCGACCGACTTTGATCAGATCCCCGGGCTGGAGGGGCAGGTAGACCTGGCCGTCGCCGGTCAGATGGGTGTCGGTGGCGTTTTTGTCGATGGAGACGTACAGCTCTAAGTCCAAGGGCAGGATGAGGGCGCGGCTGGAGAGGGTGAAGGGACAGATGGGCGTGACGATGACCACCTCTAGGCTGTGGTAGACCACCGGCCCCCCGGCCGACAGGTTGTAGGCCGTGGACCCGGTGGGGGTGGCCAAGATAAGGCCGTCGGCCCGAAAATTCCAGAAAGTCGAGCCGGCGATGCTCAGCTTAAGGTTCATGATCCTAGACAGGGCCCCCTTGTTGATGACGGCGTCGTTATACACCGTAAAGGTGGCTAGGCGCTCGTCGTCGCGGGCGACCTCAATGTCCAGGGCTTGGCGGGTCTCGATCTCGGCTTGGCCGTTGAGGGCTTTTTCCAGGATCTCGTTGAACCAGACGGGATCCACCTCGGCCAGAAAGCCAACGCTGCCCAGGTTAACCCCTAAAATCGGCGTGCCGCCCAGGCCCCAGGCCCTAGAGGAGTACAGAAGGGTCCCGTCGCCGCCAATGGAAATGACCAAAACCGGCTGAAAATCCGCCGGGGCCTTTTGCCTGACCCCGTCAAAGTCGGAAATCTCCCTAAATATTCGGTATTCGCCTTTTAGTTTGGCCACGGTCTGGTCGGCTAGCGCCGCGGCTAGGGGGTCGTTCTTGTGGATGATGACCAAATCCGGCAATTTTTTCTCCAGGCGCCAGGCGAATGGGGACAAAATAGCCCTTTCTCGCGGGAAAACAAGCAAAAAACGGAACTTTAGTTAGGGCATGTTAGCATATCCAGTAAGTTCCGACAATCAAGGCCCATAGGCCGCGGGGCCTATGGCGGCCGCCTCGCCAACGCGTCTAGAGGGTCGCTTAAAGCCTAAATTAGGGGCCCTTAGCCGAGCCCTTAAGGCGTCTATGGGGGCGGCCTTTGGGCTTTAGCCGCCTAAATAAGCCAAAAAAAAATGGCCAAAAAGGCGGGCCCAAAGGGCCTTAGGGCTTAAGGCAAAAAAGGGCCAAAAAGCGGCTCTGGCCCTAAAAGGGCTCTATCGCCCTAAGGCCTAAAAGCCTCGAAAAAACCCTAAGGGCGGCCCTCTAACCTGGGGCGGCCTTCTAACCAGGGCCGCCTTCTAACCAGGGCGGCCCTCTAACTTGGGGCGGCCTTCTAACCAGGGCGGCCCTCTAACCTGGGGCGGCCTTCTAACTTGGGGCGGCCCTAAGCAGGGAGGCTCTCTAACCAGAGCGGCCCTTGGCTAGGGGCCTGGGGCTAAGTCTAAGGCGGGTCGGCCTAAGCGCGGTTTTAGGCCTTCGGGCGCAACCAATGACAAAATGTAGTTTAAAGTATAGTAATCCGTTGCCAGGGGAAGTTCAAGGGGTTATAATAAAATGGCTTGTTATAGGAAAAAGCCTTTCTTCCTTAGGTTTAGGCTTCCCAAAGTCCGCCTTGGCTAGGGAAGTCTAAAGTTTGGCTTCGCCTCGCCATGACTATGAGCCGCCTAAGGCCCGCCGAAAGCGGGCTCTTTTGGGCGCGCTTAAAGGGCGACCCTCTAAAGGGCCCTTTCGCCCGAAGTTAGGGCGCCGTCCAGCGAGGGAGGGCTTTTTTAGCGAACGAATAAGGGCTCGCTTTCGCGCCGTCGCTCATCGCGACGGCCACAAAGGCGAGAGGGGATATATATGCATTTAACCGATGGGGTTTACTTTTACGCTAGTCCTGGTGGGATGGATTTCTCCGGCGACCTTTGCTCCAATGCTATCGTTTTGAAAGGCCCCACCAAACTGGTGGTCGTCGACCCCGGGACCTTAAAACGGTTACCTGACCTAAAGGCCCAGATGATCGACGATGGCCTTAATCCAGCCGACATAGAAAGCGTCGTCTTAACCCACTCCCATCCGGATCACATCGAGTCGGCCCCTGAGCTGGCCGCCAAATACGGGGCCCGCCTGTACATCTCCCGGATCGAGCGGGAGTTTTTGCTGGAGACGGCCGAGATTTTTTTCACCAGTTACGTTCGGCCCGGGCCAGACGTGGTCTTCGACCTCTGCGACGAGGGGCCTTTAATCGCCTCGGGCGTTGAGTTAAGACTCATCTCGTCCCCAGGGCACACCCCGGGCAGTTTAAGCGTCTACGTTCCCCAAGCCCGCCTTCTCATGACCGGGGACCTGTTTTTCCCGGGCACCATCGGGGCCATCGACCTGCCAGGCGGTTGCCCTGGGGATATGTACAAAAGCGTGGCCCGCTTAAGGGACCTAGGGGGCGTGGCCAAGGTTCTGTGCGGGCACGGGCCGGCTATCATCGACCGGTACATGATCATCCAAAATTACCGGGCCTTGTTCGCGGAAATCGCGGCTAAAAAGGCGGCTGGGATCGTCTAGGGCGAGCCTTCCTCCGGGGGCGCCGGGAGCCGCCAAAAGGCGCCGCCCGGGCCTTGGCCATGGCCTTATGGTCGACGAACGATCGGTAAAATCGGGAGCGTTTGGCGAAAGGGCGGCCTAAGGCGGCTAAGGCGCGGGTAAAAACTAAGAGTTTTTGGAATTAAAAGGCTAAGGAAAGACGACGGCCAGGGCCAGGGCCCAGATCAAAGGGGCCAACCCAATCGGATGGAGTCGAAAACCGCCATTTTGGGTAGGCGGCTTTCGGCTCCGCGCATTCCGGTAAACTAGCTCGCGAGGCTAAGGGCAGGCCTTAAAGCTTTTTTGGGGTGAAGGGGTATCAGGCGAAATTCTCCTTAACGGATTTAGACGGCTTAAACGTCAGGGCGTTGTGGGCCTTGACTTTGACTTGTTCGCCAGTCTGGGGATTGCGGCAGGTTCTTTTCGCCCGCCGAACCAGATGAAAAACGCCAAGGCCGGCTAAAGCGAAACGCTTTTCCTTCTTAACGGTCTTCAGAATGGCGCCAACGAGGCCATCAATGACAGTCTTGGTGGCCGCTTGGCTAATGCCGGACTCCTCGGCCAACTTGGCGATCAACTCGGTCTTCTTCATGCAGATATCCTCCTTCAGGAAAAGCGCTTGGCCCCACACGGGGCGACAAGGTCAATAGCCCACATAGGCTAGACAACGAAAGGCTCCCTCGCCAGAAGGTCGCCCTAACCACTGTGAAATTTTAAACGGAAAAGGTTTTTGGCCAGCGATTTAAGACCCTTGGTCGGCCCGCTTAGAAAGCTTAGCCGACGGATTGGCGCCTGGTTCCATCGAGCCTTTAGCGGGGGCCAATGGGGAATCTGGCTAAACGTCGCCCCTGAAGTTTGATTTAAATCAAGCCTTCAACCCCTAAGAACCATTTTTTTTCAGCCTATCCTAAATCAAGCCAATAATAATCAACAAAATTATGTCTGTCAACTTTTTTTGAAGGCAAAAGGCAATTTATTTTCTGGGATTTGCCCTTGGCCAGGCGATATTCCGCCAAATTCCCTAAGTTTTGGGTCCGCTAGGGGCCGCGCGGTCGGGGCCAGCGAGCCGATTAGGCGGCGATTTGGGCGGCTTGAGGGTCCCGGTGGGCCTTATGGCGTTCAAAAATTTGAACAAAAAAAAGAATTTTTTGGAATTTTCCCAGGAATTTCCCTATTCTTGGCGGTTTTGGTTCTGAAATTGCATGGACCTAAAAGGCAAATTTAAGGCGCCAGGGTGGGGCCTTAAGAAGGGAAAATGTATTTTTGTCGCCCCAAAAAAGGCTTATCCGCCGCCCAAAAATAGGAATGAGGCCCGTTTTGGGCGTATTAAGCGCCATAAAGGGGACTCCGCCAGGCTAAACCAAAAAAGCGCTCGCCCCAAAAGCCGAGACATTTGGCGGAAAAATAGTTTTCTTCCAAATTTTAGGCCCTTACGGGCGCTTAGGGCTTAGGGCAGGGTTTTATGGGCCAATGGGGCGAGGGTTTAAACGCCCTTTTTTGGCTTCGAAAAAAAATAGCCGTAATGGCCGGCTTTGGGTTCTAAATTTTTATCTACGTAGAGTTTTTTCCCCTAAGCCGTCTTTTAAGGTCCGCCGTTCGGCTGGCCTTCGGGCTAGGCGGGGCCCTTGACTTTCGGTTGGCCGAGGCTTTAGGCGGCGAGGTTTACGGTCGCCCTCCAGCATTACGGCTCAGGCGAAGCTTAGACCTAAAGGCCTGGTCCAAGGGAGCGCAAGGCCTATGGCGGATCGACGAAGCTTTTATAGAGGAGGTTTAGGGCGGGGACGGGTTTGAAGGCCGTCAAGGCTTATGGCTGGCCCCAAGGCTTAAAGCCGGCGGCTTATGGCTGGACGGGCTTAGGCTTAGGCCTGGCTTAAGGACCCTTAGGGCCCAGGGCGGCTCGGCGAAGCTTTAAAAGGGCGAGGCTTAGGGCCGGGTGGGTTCGGCTTAAAGGCCGTCAAGGCTTATGGCTGGCCCCAAGGCATAAAGCTGGCGACTTAGGGTTGGCCCCAAGGCGTCTAGCTTAGCGAGACTTAGAACTGGGCAAGATTTACGGTCGATTTATGGCCTAAGCGCCGAGCCAAGGCTTACGGCGGCTGGGCTAGGCGTATGGATGGGTAGGTTAATGGCGGCTGGGCAAGGCTTAAAGCTGGTTAAGGCTTACGGCGGCCGGGCGAGGCTTAAAGCTGGTTAAGGCTTACGGCGGCTTAAGTTAAGGTTTGGAGGCGGTCTTTAGGCTAATGGCGGTTGGGTTAGGCGCCTGGCCGTTAAGGCTTACGGCTGAGCGAGGCTTAAAGCTGGCCAAGGCTTACGGCGCAAGGCCTGGCTTATAGGCGGCCTAAGGCTTATGGCTGGGTCCATCCCCGACCGCTGGGCGAGGCTTTGAGCCTGGCGAAGATTAGAGCGGGCCAGACTTAAGGCGGGGCCAGGGCCTATGGCTGGGTAGGCTTAAGGCGGCTAGTCGAGGCCCGCGGCTAGTCGACTCCCTCGACCAGGCGAGGCTTAGGCCTGGCCAAGGCTTAGCGGCGGTTTAGGCTTATGGAGCCTTGGGCTTAAGCCTAAACGCTCACGCTGAGGCTTAACGGAGGCCAAGGCCTATGGCGGCGGAGCTTGGCGTAGGGGTGGACTAGGATTATGGCTGGTCGGCTTTTGGCGGGGTCGGCTGGCGACCGCGGGCCAAGGCCTATGGAGGCTGGGTCAGGCTTTAGGGGGCTGAGTCAAAAGCCGAAAGAGAAGGCCAAGGCTAATGGCCTTAAGGTCTATGGCCGGCCATAGGTCAAAGGCTGGCCAGAGGCCAATGGCCGCGTTTGGCCCACGGGTGGCTAAGGCGGTTGGCTTAGGGCGAGAAGAGGTTGAGGCTCTAAGTCGCCCGACGACGCGTCCCTTAGGGCTTGGCCTTAGCGCTAGGCGAGGCGCGACCTAAGGGGCTTTAGCGAAGCCATGGCAGGCTAAGCCGTCCGGGCCTAAAGCCCCGGACGGGATTTTGCCAAGGCTAAAAGCGGGAGAGAGGGCTAGCTTAGGCGGGGTTTGGCCGCGTGGGGGCCACTGGAGGATTCATGGCGGAGAGGGGATTGGTGGGATAAATCAAGTTTAGCCAGATTCTGAAGCCAAAGGAATAAAAACTTGACCCATTTTATTACTATTGCTAGAATAACCTTATGTTTGTCTTGGCTAACTTGAAAGGAGCCATAAAACGATGTCTCAGGAAACATTCCTTTTTACTTCCGAATCCGTGACTGAGGGCCATCCCGATAAGGTGGCCGACCAGATTTCCGACGCCGTCCTCGACTCCATCCTCCAAAACGACCCCAACGGGCGGGTCGCCTGCGAGGTTTTGGTCACCACCGGCCTCGCCCTCATCGCTGGGGAAATTTCCACCAATTGTTGGGTGGATCTCGCGGAAGTCGCTCGAGCCACCATCAAGCGGATTGGCTACAACGACTCGGCCATGGGTTTCGACTGGAAAACCTGCGCAGTCATAAACGTCCTGGACAAGCAGTCCCCGGACATCGCCATGGGCGTGGACGCGGGCCAGGACAAGGAGCAGGGAGCCGGCGACCAGGGTCTCATGTTTGGTTACGCCACCATTGAGACCCCCGCCTTCATGCCTCTACCCATCTATCTGGCTCATCGGTTGACCGCCCGCTTGGCCCAAGTGCGGCATAACGGGGTTTTAAACTTCCTAAGGCCCGACGGCAAGTCCCAGGTGACCGTGGAGTACTTCAACGGCCGGCCTAAAAGGGTCGACGCAGTGGTCGTGGCCGCCCAGCACTCGCCCGACGTCGTCTCCGACGTCATCCATCAGGCCATCACCGAGGAAGTGATTAAAAAGGTCATCCCGGCCAACCTCTTAGACGCCGACACCAAGCTGTACATCAACTCCACCGGCCGGTTCGTCATCGGCGGTCCGGTGGGCGACTGCGGCCTAACCGGCCGAAAAATAATCGTCGACACCTACGGCGGCTGGGGTCGCCACGGCGGCGGCAGCTTCTCCGGCAAAGACCCCTCCAAGGTCGATCGGAGCGCCAGTTACATGGCCCGCTACGCGGCCAAGAACGTGGTCGCGGCCGGTCTGGCCGACCGCTGCGAGGTGCAGTTGTCTTACTCCATCGGGCTGACTGAGCCCGTCTCCATCATGGTCTCCGCCTTAGGCACGGGCCGGGTCTCGGAGGACAAGATCTCGGCGGCTTTGCGGGAAATTCTTTCTTTTAAACCGGCCAGCATGATCGAGTTGTTAAAGCTAAAAAGGCCTATCTACGAAAAGACGGCTAGTTACGGGCACTTTGGTCGGTCGGAAAAAGAGTTTACCTGGGAGGCGACCGACGTGGCCGATAAACTAAGGGAAGCGGCCGGGCTAAAGGGGCTGCCCCCGGTCATAGACTTTACGGTCAAATAGAAATCCCCCAAACCTTAAACGGGCCGGCTTAGCCGGCCTTTTTAAGTCGCGGGGGCGGCGGCTCGCGCCCGGCCTCGGCTGGGCTCTATGGCCCTGGGCGCGGCGGTTTCTAGAAAGCCTTGGGCCTAAAGCCCATAGGCCCTTAGGGACTGGTTTGCGGGCGTGGCCCTTGGCCAGCCGAAGGATTCCGCCGCGGGCGAAAGGTCGCCCGAGGTTGGCCTATGAAAGCGCGGGGCCAGCCAAAAGGCCCCGCCGCGGGCGAAAGGTCGCCCGAGGTTGACCTATGAAAGCGCGGGGCCAGCCAAAAGGCTCCGCCGCGGGCGAAAGGTCGCCCGAGGTTGACCCTCAAAGAAAGCCTGGCCTTGGCCAAAGCCCCCCGTCGGTCTCTATAAAGTTAGAGGCCTTTGGCCAAAGCCCGTCGGCGGATCTGGAAGGTCGCGAAAAAACCAAGGCCACCGCAAGGCCGCAATTAATATAGTTACGGGAATTATAGTTAAGGACGTCTGGCGAAAAAAAGGAAAAGCCCTTGGCGGTGGCCCGAAACTAGGCGGGAGGCCCAAAAAAGGGCGGCGGCGGTTTCGCCCTTGTCGCCGATCCTAAGCCCAAATGGCCTTAAAAAATTTGAGCTCCAATAACGATTGAGGTCGAAATGCGTTTTGGCCTGTTTTATCAATTACTAACTTTAACTAGATTTTATGCTGATTGCGTTATGTAAGATCAAGGATGTCGCGCGAAATTAGCTTTAAATTTAGCTCCCTACGACGCGGCTTTGGGCGGGCCTGGCTAGAGATCGCTAGAAGCGGGAAAGTCGGCGCTTGGCCCTGAAAGGCCTTAAACGCGGTCGCGAGCGGAGGGCCAAAAAAACCCTAAAAAAGGGCGGCTTTTTAGCCGACGGCTTTAGACTCCAAAAAGGGTCGCTGGCCGGGGTGGGCGCGACGCGCCCTTTAGGGGGGACATGATTACGCCAGAAGGCCGCTAAAACGGCGGTTTGATTTTTGCCGCCTAAAAAATCCATTTGACCCCTGGCGAGAGCGAAGGGGAAGTCAAAAGAGCCTGGCTGAAAAGAGCCAGGCGATTATCGGCCAGGTAATTTAGATTTTTTACCGTTAATTAGTTTGGCTGATAGCCAGTAAGATTAGCTACTATAAATGTAACGGAAATATTTAATGATAATATAAATAAAAAATCTATAAATATCAAAAAAATAGATTGATAAACGATTGAAAAGAAAATTTAAGAGGGCAAAAGATAAATTTTCGAGGTTTATTGAGAGGATAAAAAAACATGGCG